>CALVPW010000050.1 GCA_944354085.1 uncultured Clostridia bacterium
TCGAAGTCGACGGTCAGGCAATACGGGGTGCCGATCTCGTCCTGGCGGCGATAGCGTTTGCCGATGGAGCCCGCCTCGTCGTAGGTGACGGAGAAGTGTTTTTTGAGCGTCTGCAAGAGTTCTTTCGCCTGCGGGGCGAGGTTCTTTTGCAGCGGGAGCACGGCTGCCTTGTACGCCGCGACGGCGGGATGGAAGTGCATCACGGTGCGCACTTCGCCGTTTTCGAGCGTCTCCTCGTCGTACGCTTCGGAGAGGGTCGCGAGCATCAGGCGGTCTGCGCCGATGGAGTATTCGATGACGTAGGGGATATAGCGCTCGCCCGAGACGGGGTCGATATACGTCATTGACTTGCCCGAGAATTCCTGGTGCCGCGTGAGGTCGTAATCGGTGCGGTTGTGGATGCCGTTGAGTTCCGACCAGCCCATGGGGAATTCGTACTGGATATCGCACGCGGCTTTGGCGTAGTGCGCGAGCTTATCGTGATCGTGGAAGCGGAGGTGTTCCGCCTTGAACCCGAGGTCGAGGAGGAACTGCCATGCGCGCGCCTTGTATTCGTTGTAATATTCGTGATCGGTGCCCTCTTTGCAGAACCACTGGTGCTCCATCTGTTCAAATTCGATGGTACGGAAGATGAAGTTCCCGGGCGTGATCTCGTTGCGGAACGCTTTGCCGACCTGCGCGATGCCAAAGGGGACTTTGGCGCGCGTCGTGCGCTGCACGTTCATAAAATTGACGAACTCGCCCTGCGCCGTTTCGGGACGCAGATAGATCTTGTTCTGGCTCTCGTCCGTCACCCCGCGCGAGGTCTCGAACATCAGGTTGAACGTGCGGATGGGCGTCCAGTTGAACTTGCCGCAGATGGGGCAGCACACGCGGTGCTCCTGAATGTACGCCTCCATCTCCTCGTTGGTCATGAGGTCGGGGTTGACCTTGCCTTTGGAATGCGCCTCGATGAGATTGTCGGCGCGGTGGCGGCTCTTGCACTCCTTGCAGTCCATCTTGGGGTCGGAGAAGGAGGTGGTGTGCCCGCTCGCCTCCCATACGCGGGCGTTCATGAGGATGGCTGCATCCAGCCCGTACGAGTTCTCGCTCTCCTGCACGAAGCGCTTCCACCACGCGCGCTTGATGTTGTTTTTGATCTCCACGCCCACGGGACCGTAATCCCACGTGTTGCCCATGCCGCCGTAGATCTCGCTCCCGGGGAAGATGATGCCGCGCGCCTTGCACAGCGCGACGAGCTTGTCCATCGTGACCACTTTCTTTGCCATATCGTTACCTTTTGCCTTTCTGAGTCGTTCCAAGGTATTATAGCCCATTTGCGGGCGGCGGTCAAGCGTTCGCAAGGGCGCAAGCGCATATTTTCGCGCCGCGCGGGCGCGCCGCGGGCGCAAAGGGGAGGCGTTTCCCCCCACCCATGTCCGCGTTTTTGCGGCCTTTTCGCAAAACAGGGGTACCGTGTCCGAGGGGGCGGGACGCGTTCCCGTGAGAAAAATTTGCAAAAGGAGGAATTTTTCCCGCGAAAGAGTATCATTTTTGCGGGAAATGTGTTATAATCGTATCGGACTATTTTGGAGCAAAGGATACCATGGCAGAAGCGACGAATTTTATCGAGCAGATCATCGAGAGCGACCTTGCGGAGGGGCGCATCCAAGCGGTGCAGACGCGCTTCCCCCCCGAACCCAACGGGTACCTCCACATCGGGCACGCCAAGAGCATGTTCGTCAATTTCGGCATTGCCGAAAAGTTCGGCGGCAAGTGCAATTTGTTTTTTGACGATACCAATCCCTCCAAGGAGAAGACGGAGTTTGTCGACGCCATTCGCGCCGACATCCGCTGGATGGGGTATACGTGGGCGAAGGAGACGTACGCCTCCGATTATTTTGATACCATCTACGAATTTGCCGAAAAACTCATCACGGAGGGCAAAGCGTACGTGTGCGATCTTTCCGCCGAGCAGATCAAGGCGACGCGCGGCACGCTCACGGAACCGGGGACGGAGAGCCCTTACAGGGGGCGCTCGCCCGAGGAAAACCTGCGCCTTTTCCGCGAGATGAAGGCGGGCAAATATGCGGACGGCGAAAAATGCCTGCGCGCCAAGATCGATATGGCGTCGCCCAACGTCAACATGCGCGACCCCGTCATCTACCGCATCCTGCGCGCCGCCCATCACCGCACGGGCGACAAGTGGTGCATCTATCCCATGTACGATTACGCGCATCCGATCTGCGACTACCTGCAGGGGGTGACCCATTCGCTGTGCACGCTGGAATTCGAAGATCACCGCCCGCTCTACGATTGGGTGGGGGTGAGCCTCGGATTTTCGCCCAAGCCCCGTCAGATCGAATTCGCGCGCCTCAACATGACCAATCTCGTCATGAGCAAGCGCTATCTCAAAAAGCTCGTCGAGGACGGCTCCGTGCACGGATGGGACGATCCGCGCATGCCCACCATCGCGGGGCTGCGCAACCGCGGCATCCCCGCCGCCGCCATCCGTGACTTCTGCGCCCGCGCGGGCGTGGCGAAAGCCAATTCGGAGTGCGACGTGAGCTATTTCGAAGCGGTCGTGCGCGAGGATCTCAACGCCTCCGCGCCCCGTGCGATGGCGGTCGTCGATCCGCTCAAGCTCGTCATCACCAACTACGAGGGGAGCGAGGAGATCGACTTCGAAGTCAATCAGCTCGATCCCGCCGCGGGCACCCGCAAAGTCGCCTTCGGCAAAGAGCTGTATATCGAGCGCGGGGACTTTTCGCTCGATCCGCCGCCCAAATATCACCGCCTGAAGATCGGCGGCGTGGCGCGCCTGAAAAACGCGTACATCGTCCGCTGCGACGAGGCGGTCACCGATCCCGACGGGAACGTGACGGAGATCAGGTGCACCTACCTTCCCGAGAGCCGCAGCGGCAGCGATACGAGCGGCGTCAAGGCAAAGGGCGTGCTGCATTGGGTGAGCGCCGCCGTCTGTGTGGACGCGGTGCTCAAACGCTACGACCATCTCCTGCGCGACGCGGACTATGCGGGGCAGGATTTCTCCGAACGCATGAATACGGAGAGCGAGCACGTGTTCGCCGCCAAGGCGGAGCCCTATCTCGCACAGGCGCCCGAAGGCGCCGCCTTCCAGCTCATGCGCACGGGGTATTACAAGACCTGCCGCGACGGCGGCAAGCTCTGCCTTTCGGAGATCGTTTCGCTCAAAGATAATTATAACAAATAAGCGCAAACGCGGGTTTTTTGCACGCGGACGTTTTAAGGGAAGAAAAAGCGGCAAAGATACGGAGAGTCGGGTATGAACGCACTTCTTGCAGTCGATATCGGGATATGGATCGCCGTCGGGGCGGGCGCTTTGGCGCTCGTCGTCTTCCTGTACGGCGTTTTCCGCCGCTTTACCCGCTGTTCGTGGCTCTCGTGGCAGATCTGGCTGCTGTTCGCGGCGACCTTTTTGCTGGACTTCCTGCCCGAAAAGTCTGCGCTGTTCAACGCCGTCCTTACGCCCGTCGTGCTCTTTGCGGCGGTCGCGCTCGTGCTCGCCGCTGGCGGTTGGGCGCGGTACGGGATGCTCGCCCGCCGATCGCGCGCGCCCGCGTTTTTCCGTTTCACCAACCGCTTTTTGGGCGGCGTGACCGCCGTGCTCAACGTCGCGACCTTCTTCGCCGTGCTCGGCGGCGCGGCGCTGGCGGCGATGGCTGCCTTCGGCGTGCAGGCTGCCGCGCTCGACGCGGTGTACGCCAACCCCGTCTGGACGAAGGTGTTCGCGGGGCACGCGTTCGATCTTTTGGTGATCGCCGTCTGCGTGCTCATGGTGCGCTGCGGGTACCGCGTGGGGCTCATGCGCGCGCTGTGGGCGATCGTCACGGTGGCGCTCGTCTTCGGCTCGCTCGTGCTCGCGATCTTTATGGCGAACAAGATCGGCTTCCTCGTCGACTGGGCGGCAAAATTGGCGGCGTCCTTCGAAGGGCTGGGCGCGTACGCTTCGCTGCTCGGCAAGGCGATCGTCTCCGGCGTGTGTTTTTTGGTGCTGCTCATCGTCGTGGTGCTGCTCTCCGTCCTCATCAACGTGCTCATGAAAAAGTTGCGTACGCCCACGCTGCTGCGCGCCGTCGACGGGGCGCTGCTCGCGATCGTCTTTGCGGCGCTCTTCTTTGCCGTGGCGTACGGCGTGAATTTCGGCGTGTATTATCTGGCGAACGGCGGATTGGACGCCGTCGTCGACGCGGTGGCGGGTTCGGTCGGCGGGGACGCAGGCGAAGCGCTCGCGCCCGTTGCGGCGTTCGGACAAAAACTTGCCGCGCTGTTCACCTCGTCGCCGCTCTCGGCAAGGCTGTATGAGTACGATCCCCTCGTGCTCATCCTCGGCAAGTAAAAGCGGCGCCGTCCGCCTTGCTCTTTATGCGTACGGCGCTCTTACGGGAGCGCTTTTTGCGTATTTTGGTCCGCGCGGACCGTGAGAAGGAGTTTTCATGACGCATTATCCCTTCAAACTGCATGCGCCGTTTGCGCCCACGGGCGATCAGCCGCAAGCCATCCAAAAGCTCACCGAGGGCGTTCTGGACGGCATCCGCACGCAGGTCCTGGTGGGGGTGACGGGCAGCGGCAAGACGTTCACGATGGCGAACGTCATCCAAAACGTGGGGCGCCCCACGCTCGTCATCGCGCACAACAAGACGCTCGCCGCGCAGCTGTGCAACGAGTTCCGCGCCTTTTTTCCCGAAAACCGCGTGGAGTACTTCGTCTCCTATTACGATTATTATCAGCCCGAGAGCTATATCCCGCAGACGGATACCTATATCGAGAAAGATCTCTCGATGAACGACGAGATCGATAAGCTCCGCAACGCCGCCACCTGTTCGCTGGGGGAGCGGGACGACGTGATCGTCGTCTCCTCCGTCTCCTGCATCTACGGGCTCGGCGCGCCCGAGGAGTTTTTCCGCCTCGGGATCTCGCTGCGCCCCGGGGATACGATGCAGCGCGACGTGCTTTTGCGCCGCCTTGTGGATATCCAATATTCCCGCAACGATACGGACTTCAAACGCTCCACCTTCCGCGTGCGCGGGGACGTGGTGGAGATCTTCCCCGCGTCCAATTCCGAGGTCGCCATCCGCGTGGAATTTTTCGGGGACGAGATCGACGCCATTTCCGAGATCGACGTGGTCACGGGCAAAGCGCTCTCCTCTCTCAAACATACCGTCATCTTCCCCGCGAGCCATTACGCGGTGGGCAGCGAGCGGCTCGCTTCGGCGCTCGCCATGATCGAGGAGGATCTCGAAGGCGAGGTCAAAGCGTTCGAATCGGCGGGCAAACTGCTCGAAGCGCAGCGCCTTTCCCAGCGCACGCGGCACGATCTGGAGATGCTGCGGGAGATCGGGTACTGTTCGGGCGTGGAAAATTATTCCCGCTATTTTGACGGGCGCTCGCCCGGGGAACCCTCCTTCACGTTGCTCGATTATTTCCCGAACGACTTCCTCGTCTTTATCGACGAGAGCCATATGACCATCCCGCAGATCCGCGCCATGTACCACGGCGATCTGTCGCGCAAAAAAAATCTCGTCGATTACGGGTTCCGCATGCGCTCCGCGTACGACAACCGTCCGCTCACCTTTGAGGAGTTCGACGCGCGCGTGCCGCAGATGATCTGCGTTTCGGCAACGCCCGCGCCCTACGAATTGGAGCAGGCGGGACAGGTGGTGGAGCAGCTCATCCGCCCCACGGGGCTGTTGGATCCGCCCGTCACCGTCCGTCCCACCAAGGGGCAGATCGACGATCTGCTGTCCGAGGTGCACACCGTGGTGGAACAGGGGGGGCGCGTGCTCGTCACCACGCTCACCAAGCGCATGGCGGAGAGCCTTACCGACTATCTCAAAGAAAACGGCGTCAAGGTGCGCTATATGCACTCGGACGTGGACACCCTCGAGCGCATCGACATCGTCAACGGGCTGCGCGCGGGCGAGTTCGACGTATTGTGCGGCATCAACCTCCTGCGCGAGGGGCTGGACCTGCCCGAGGTGCGCCTCGTCGCCATCCTCGACGCCGACAAAGAGGGTTTTTTGCGCAGCGAGACGTCGCTCGTGCAGACGATCGGCCGCGCCGCGCGCAACGCGGAGGGACGCGTCGTCATGTATGCGGATACGATGACGGGCAGCATGCAGCGCGCCATTTCCGAGACGGACCGCCGCCGCGCCGTCCAGCAAAAGTACAACGAAGAACATCACATCGTTCCCAAGACCATCGTCAAGAGCGTCGCCGAGACGTTCATCATCACGGGCAAAGCGAAAAAGAGCGCCGATATCAAAAAGGCGGACATCCCCGACGAGATCGAAAAGCTCAAAGGGCTCATGAAAGCGGCGTCCGCGCAGCTTGACTTCGAGCGCGCCATCGAGATACGGGAGCGGATCGCGGAGCTGAGAAAACAGCTTCGTCAGTAAACGGAGCGCTCCCGCAGACGGCGTTTGGCGGGGGCATGTACGGGAAGGAATGCAAAAACCGCCCGTGTCCTTGGCGCGGGCGCGGACACGATCAGGAGGAAGGTATGAAGATCGCGGTAGACATCGACGATACGCTGAATATTTTGGATCGGGTGCGGTATGCGGGCGAGTATATCCGCCGCGAAGGGCTGCCCTTCAAACTCAAAGATCCCGATGCGAACGCCTTTGTCGACGTGTTCGACTGGACGATGGACGACGTTTTGAAATTCGTGCACGAAGGGGGCGGCATCACGGCGTTCACCGACGCGCCCGTGCGCAAGGGCGCACGCGAGGCGCTCACGCGCTGGAAGGAAGAGGGGCACACGGTGATCGTCCTCACCTCCCGCCTGCCCGCGTGGTTCTCCAATCCCGAAAAGATCAGCCGTGACTGGCTGGAAAAGCGGCGCATCCCCTACGACGAACTCGTCGCCGACTGTCAGGACAAGGGGGAATATTGCGCAGCGCACGCGATCGACGTGCTCATCGACGACCGCCTCGAACACTGCCTCGGCGCGCAGGAGAAGGGGGTGCACGCCGTGCTCGCCGTGAGCAAGGCGACGCTCCCGCGCGCACGCGAGGTGCGCTACGGCGGCGCGAACTGGAAGCAGATCGATATGGCGGTGCGGCACATCGCCGCGCTCGCGGCGCGCAGGGACGCGCTATGAGCCGCGCCGAACGGACGGAGCTCACCGTCATGGTGATGGTGCAAAAAAAGGGGACGGACCTCGTCGTCGTGGAAAAGCGGCAAAAGGGCGCGTGGGACGGGCTTATCTTCCCGGGCGGACACGTGGAGCGCGGCGAGAGCTTTCTGCACGCCGCCCGCCGCGAGGCGGAGGAAGAGACGGGGCTTGCGGTCTCCCGCCTCGTCTGCTGCGGCGTGGTGCATTGGTCGCACAAGACGCGTGCGGAGCGATATCTGGCGGTTTTGTACCGTGCCGAGGGGGAAGGGGAGCTGCTCCCCGCCACCCGCGAGGGAGAAAATATGTGGATGCCGCTCGCCGATTTTATCGCCGCGGAGGGAAAGTCTCCCGCGATGGAGGAGTACCTCTCCTGCTTTTTGGGGGAGGCGGGCGAGCTGTTTGCAGAATACGACGAAACGGGCACCGACGTGCTCATACGGCAGGAAGAGACATGAATTTCGTCAAAGAGATCTTTATCAAGGGCGCAAAAGAGAACAATCTCAAAAATATCGACGTGCATATCCCGCGCGATACGCTCACCGTGTTCACGGGGCTTTCGGGTTCGGGCAAATCGACGCTCGCTTTCGATACCATCTTTGCCGAAGGGCAGCGGCGGTACATGGAGAGCCTCTCTTCGTACGCCCGTCAATTCCTCGGGATGATGGAAAAGCCCGACGTGGAGTGCATCGACGGGCTCTCGCCCGCCATCTCCATCGATCAGAAGACGACGTCGCACAACCCGCGTTCCACGGTGGGGACGGTCACGGAGATCTACGACTATCTTCGCCTCCTCTTTGCGCGGGCGGGCACGCCGCACTGCCCGAACT
Organism: uncultured Clostridia bacterium; assembly: GCA_944354085.1. Classification (GTDB taxonomy): domain Bacteria; phylum Bacillota; class Clostridia; order Christensenellales; family Borkfalkiaceae; genus Gallimonas. The sequence goes on from CALVPW010000050.1 coordinate 7,963, forward strand.
GCGGCAGGGAGATCAGGCGGCAGACGGTGGACGAGATCGCCGACCGCGTGATGGAGCTGCCTGCGGGCAGCAAGATCATGGTGGAAGCCCCCGTCGTCCGTGGCAGGAAGGGCGAGTACGTCAAGGAGCTCGCATCCTACCGCAAGAGCGGATACGTCCGCGTCAAGATCGACGGCATCGTCTACGATCTCGGCGAGGAGATCAAGCTGGATAAGAACGTCAAACACAACGTGAGCGTGGTCGTGGACCGTCTCGTCGTCAAAGAGGGCATCGTAAAGCGGCTCACGGAGAGCCTCGAAACGGCGCTGCATCTGGCGGACGGGCTCGTCGTCGTCGAGAACGCGGGCGAAGAGACGCTGTATTCCTCCCGCTATTCCTGTCCCGACTGCAATCTCTCCATCGAGGAGATCGAGCCCCGCCTCTTTTCCTTCAATACGCCGTGGGGCGCCTGCCCCGCGTGCACGGGGCTGGGCTTTCAGCAGGCGGTGGACGCCGACCTCATCTGCCCCGACCGCACCAAAACGCTGCGCGAGGGCGCCATCCGCATCAGCGGCTGGAACCTCGATTCTTCCGCCGTCACGCAAATGTATCTCGAAGGGCTCTCCCGCCGCTACGGCTTTTCGCTGGACGTGCCCGTCAAAGACCTGCCCCAAGAGGTTTTCGATCTTTTGATGTACGGCAACGGCGGCGAAAAGATCGATCTCGATTACCGCACGCGCACCTACCATTCGAGTTACAAGAGCGCGTGGGAGGGATTCGTCAACAATTTGCAGCGGCGGTACGACCAAACGAGTTCGGTGGGCGTCAAATGGGATATCGAGCGGTATATGCGCACGTCGGAGTGCCCCGTCTGCCGCGGGAAGCGCCTCAAAAAGGAGGCGCTCGCCGTCACGGTGGGCGGAAAGAACATCGCCGAGGTGTGCGAGATGCCCGTGCGCGATCTCGCCCTGTTTTTGGACGGGCTCTCGCTCACGCCCACGCAGCACGCGATCGCCGACCTCATCTTAAAGGAGATCAAGAGCCGCATCAACTTTCTCGTCAACGTGGGGCTGGACTATCTCACGCTCGCGCGGAGCGCGGCAACGCTCTCGGGCGGGGAGAGCCAGCGCATCCGCCTCGCCACGCAGATCGGCAGCGCGCTCTCGGGCGTGTTGTATATTTTGGACGAGCCCTCCATCGGGCTGCATCAGCGCGATAACGACAGACTGCTCGCCTCGCTGAAGGGGCTGCGCGATCTGGGGAACACGCTCATCGTCGTCGAACACGACGAGGATACCATGCGGGCGGCGGATTATATCGTGGATATCGGGCCGGGCGCGGGCGTGCACGGCGGCGAAGTCGTCGCCTGCGGCACCGTCGAAGATATCATGAACGAGCCGCGCTCCATCACGGGGGATTTCCTTGCGGGGCGGCGGAAGATCGAAGTCCCCGCCGTACGCAAAACGCCCGACGGGAGATGGTTTTGCGTGGAAAACTGCCGCCAGAACAATCTCAAAGGCATCACGGCGCGCGTCCCCGCGGGGCTCATGACGGTGGTCACGGGCGTTTCGGGCAGCGGCAAGAGTTCGCTCGTCAACGAGATCATGCTGCCCATCCTTGCCGACCATCTGAACGGTTCCCGCCTGCCCACGGGCAAAAGCGGCGCTTTTTCGGGGCTGGAATATTTCGATAAGGTGATCGCCATCGACCAGTCGCCCATCGGCAGGACGCCGCGCTCCAATCCCGCCACCTATACGGGGGTGTTCACCGCCATCCGCGATCTGTTCGCCGCCACGCCCGACGCCAAGGCGATGGGCTTTAAGTCGGGGCGGTTCTCCTTCAACGTCGCGGGCGGCAGGTGCGAGAACTGCGCGGGCGACGGCATCATGAAGATCGAGATGCACTTTTTGCCCGACGTCTACGTCCCCTGCGAGGTGTGCGGCGGCAAGCGCTATAACCGCGAAACGCTCGAAGTCAAATATAAGGGCAAGTCGATCGCCGACGTGCTCGATATGACGGTGGAGGAGGCGTGCGCGTTTTTCCGCAATATCCCCTCCATCTATAACAAACTCTCCACCCTGAACGAGGTGGGGCTGGGCTATATCAAGCTCGGGCAGAGCGCGACCACGCTCTCGGGCGGCGAGGCGCAGCGCGTCAAGCTCGCAACGGAGCTCGCCAAACGCTCCACGG
>CALVPW010000051.1 GCA_944354085.1 uncultured Clostridia bacterium
CCTCCACCTTGATGAAAGGCGCCTTGACGAGCTTTGCGAGCCGACGGGCGATCTCCGTTTTGCCGACGCCCGTAGGTCCCTTCATGATGATGTTCTTGGGCGTGATCTCGTCGCGCAGTTCCTTGGAAAGCTGCGAACGGCGGTAGCGGTTGCGCAGCGCGATGGCGACGGCTTTTTTCGCCTCGTCCTGTCCGATGATATGCTTATTGAGTTCGTTTACGATCTGTTTGGGTGAAAGATCCATGATTGTTCCTCCAAAACGGGCTCTGTTCACACCGTTTCGCAAATGATGTGATCGTTGGTGTAGACGCAGATCTCGCTTGCGATCTTGAGCGCCTTTCTCGCGATCTCCTCTGCCGAAAAATCGGTGTTCTGTGCAAGCGCGCGCGCCGCGGCGAGCGCGTAATTGCCGCCCGAACCGATGGCGCAGATCCCCTCGTCGGGTTCGATGACCTCGCCCGTGCCCGAAAGGATGAGCAGCGTATCCTTGTCCGCCGTGATCATCATCGCATCGAGCTTGCGGCCGATCTTATCGCTCCGCCACATATCGGCGAGCTCCACCGCCGACCGCATGAGGTTGCCCGCAAATTTGTTGAGCATGCCCTCGAACCGTTCCGAGAGCGCGAACGCATCCGTCACCGAGCCCGCAAAGCCCAAAATGACCCTGCCGCCGTAAATGCGGCGCACCTTGATCGCCGTATTCTTGAAGACGACGGATTCTCCCATCGTGACCTGTCCGTCGCCCGCGATCGCCGTCACGCCGTCCTTTTTGACGGCGCAGATCGTCGTTCCGCGAAATTCCATACAACTTCCTCCTTGCTTAAACCGTATAATGCGCCGCAAACCGCGCGATCTCCGCGAGCGCGCGCTCTGCCGTCAGGCGCTTTTTTTCCTGTTTGTCTTTGACGTCTAGCCCGCGCAGGATGCCGTAATTGGCGTTCATGGGCTGGAAATGTTTGTTCGGGGCTGCGATATAGCGCGAGAGCGCGCCCGAAACGCAGGTGTCTTCGGGCACGAGCACGTCGCCGCCGCGTTTTTTGCGCAGGCAGTGCATCGCCGCCAAAAGCCCGCTCGCAGCGCTCTCCACATACCCCTCGACGCCCGTGATCTGCCCCGCAAAAAAGAGCGCGGGTGCGTCTTTTGCCGAAAAATCCGCGCAGAGCACGTTGGGCGCGTCCAAAAACGTATTGCGGTGCATCACCCCGTAGCGCTCGAAACGCGCGTTTTTGAAGGCGGGGATGATGCCGAACACCCGCTTTTGTTCGCCGAATTTGAGGTTGGTCTGGCAGCCGACGAGCCCGAAAAGCGTACCCGCCTCGTTCTCCCGCCGCAGCTGCAGCACGGCGTACGGCCGCCTGCCCGCCCCGTCGGCGAGCCCGACGGGCTTGAACGTCCCAAAGCGCAGTGCGTCCTTCCCGCGGGACGCCATCACCTCGACGGGCATGCACCCTTCGAAGATCTCCCGCTTTTCGAACGTCTTTAAGGTGACTTTCTCGGCAGAAAGCAGCGCTTGGACGAATTCCTCGTATTCCTCTTTCGTGAGCGGGCAGTTGATGTGATCGCCCGTGCCCTTGCCGTAACGGTCGCCGAAAAAGGCATGCGCGTAGTCGATGCTGTCCGCCGCCACGACGGGCGCCGTCGCATCGTAAAAGTGCAGCGCCGCGCCGAACCGCGCCGCGATCGCCTCATAAAGCGCCCCTTCCGTTAACGGCCCTGTGGCGACGATGCCCTCCTCGGGCAGCGCCGTCACCTCCTCATGGACGATGCGGATGCGCGGATGTGCGGTGAGTTTTTGCGTGACGTACCGCGAAAACGCGTCGCGGTCCACCGCCAGCGCGCCGCCCGCAGGCACGCGCGTTGCAGACGCCGCCTGCATCGTGAGCGAACCGAGCCGCCGCAGTTCCTCCTTCAAAAGCCCGCACGCGTTGCCGAACGCGTCGTCGCTCTTTAAGGAATTGGAACAGACGAGCTCGCAAAGATCGTCGCTTTGGTGGGCGGGAGAGCGGCGGAGCGGCTTTTGTTCGAAGAGCTCCACGTCCTCGCCGTGCGTGGCGAGGTACCACGCCGCCTCGCTGCCCGCGAGCCCCGCGCCGATGACCTTAGTCATTCTTTTGTTCCCCGCCCTTCGCCGCTTTGGGCGCGGCGACGCGGTAATCGCACTCTTTGTTGGTGCAGCGGACGTTCCCGCGCGCCGTTTTGACAAGCGCGCCGCCGCACTTGGGGCACTTCTCGCCCGTGGGCTCGTCCCAGCTGCGGAAATCGCAGGCGGGATAGCCGCTGCAGCCGTAGTAGTACTTGCCCGTCTTCGTCCTCAGCCGCTTGGTGGGCTTGCCGCAGACGGGGCAGACGCCCGCAAAGACGGCAGGCTGGACGTTCTCGCCGTACGGGAGCGTCGACTTGCACGAAGGATAGTTGGGGCATGCCAAAAATTTTCCGTAGCGGCCGCTCTTGATCACCATCATGGCGCCGCATTTCGGACAGGGCGTATCCGAGACTTCCGCACTCCCCTCGCTGATGATGTTCGAGCAGGCGGGATAGTTGGAACAGGCGAGATACGTTCCGTATTTGCCCGTTTTGCGCACCATGGGATGCCCGCACTTGGGGCACTTGACGTCGGTGAGTTCGTCGCCGTCCGTCTTGGCAAAGCGGAGCTTTTCGGCAAAAGGCGGATAGAACGCCGCGATCACGGCATGCCAATCCTCCCCGCCGTCCTCGATCTTATCCAGCTTGGATTCCATGTCCGCCGTAAAGCCGACGTCCATCACGTCGGGGAAATACTTGACGAGCAGATCGGTGATGCGGTACGCGACCTCGGTGGGCTTCATGTACTTGCCCTCCTTCTCCACATACTTGCGTTTGTTGAGCACGGAGATGATGGTCGCATAGGTGGAAGGCCGCCCGATGCCCTTGTCCTCCATCGCCTTGACGAGGGAGGCGTCCGTATAGCGGACGGGCGGTTTGGTGAATTTTTGTTCGGGCTTTACGCCGAGGCAGTCGAGCGCGTCGCCCTCGCCAAGGGGCGGCAGCAGCCCTTTCGTCTCCTCTTCTTCGCCCGCGGGCTTCGACTCCTGCCATACGGCGGTGAAACCCGCAAAGCGGAGCGCCCTGCCGCTCGCCTTTAAGCCGTGATCGCCGTTGACGATCTCGATCTGCATGGCGTCGTACAGCGCTTCCGCCATCTGCGAGGCAATGAACCGCTCGTAAATGAGCTTGTATACGTTATAATGCTTTCTGTCGAGCAGCTTTTTCACCGATTCGGGCGTGCGCGAAAGATCGATGGGACGGATGGCTTCGTGCGCGTCCTGCGCGCCCTTTTTGGAGGCGTAAAAATTGGGCTTTTCGGGCAGATATTCCCTGCCGTACGCCTCTTCGATATACTTGCGCGCCGCCGCCTGCGCATCCGAAGAGACGCGCGTGGAGTCGGTACGGATATAGGTGACGAAGGCGACGTGTCCGATGCCCTCCACGTCCATGCCTTCGTACAGGTGCTGCGCCATGAGCATGGTCTCGGGCGCGGTCATGCCGAGTTTGTTGGAAGCGTCCTGCTGGAGGGTGCTCGTCGTGAAGGGTGCGGGCGCGTGCGATCTTGCGACCGTCTTTTTGACGGAAGCCACCGTATACCGCCCCGCCGCGAGCGCGGCAAGCGCGGCGTCCGCCTGTTCCTTGCTCCCGATCTTGCACTTTTTGCCCTTGTATTTTTCGAGCACGGCTTTGAAGGGAGCAAACTTCTTTTCCCCGTCCTGCAGCTCGACGCCGATCGTCCAATACTCTTCGGGCACGAACGCGGTGATCTCGCGCTCGCGCTCGACGACGAGGCGGAGCGCCACCGACTGCACGCGTCCCGCCGAGAGCCCGTTGCCGATCTTGTCGTTCAAAAGCGGCGAGAGCTTATAGCCCACGAGCCTGTCGAGCACGCGGCGCGCCTGCTGCGCGTCCACGAGGTTATAATCGATGGTGCGCGGGTGCGTGAGCGCCGCCTCCACGGCTTTGGGCGAGATCTCGTTGAACTCGATGCGGTTCTTGCCCGCCGCGTCCAGCCCCAAGACCGTCTGCAGATGCCAGGAGATCGCCTCCCCTTCGCGGTCGGGGTCGGTCGCAAGATACACCCTGTCCGCCTTTTTGGATTCCTCGGTAAGGCGCTTGATGATCTCCTCTTTGCCCGGGGAATTGACGTAACGCGGTTCGTAATTGTTTTCGACGGAGACGCCCAGCTGTTTCGCGGGCAGATCGCGGATGTGCCCGCCCGATGCGTCCACGCGGAATTTTCCTTTGAGATAGCGCGAAATGGTCTTTGCCTTGCTCGGCGATTCGACGATGATAAGGTCCATATAACTCCTTTTCGTGCGCTGCGCGCACCCAAGATCAGATCATAACGGGGCGTAGCGGTTGCCGCCCGCCTTGACGGCGAGCCCCTTTAATTCCAGCGACGAGAGATGCGCCTGCGCCTCGTACACGGGCATGCCCGCCCGCTCCGCGACGACCGCCGCATGCAGCTCGCCCGCCTGCCGCAGCACGGCGAGCACGCTCTGTTCGCCTGCCGAAAGCTGCGTTTTCTGCTTTTTTGCCGCCTCGATGCCGAACGCGGCAAAGATATCTTCTGCGCCCGTACATACGAAAGCGCCCTTTTTGATGAGTTCGTTGCAGCCCTCGCCCTGCGCCGCGCCCACGTTATGGGGAAACGCGAACACTTCCCTGCCGTATTCGAGCGCGCAGTCCGCGGTGATGAGCGTCCCGCTCTTTTGTCCCGCGGCAAGCACCAGAACGCCCTCCGAGAGCCCAGCGAGCAGGCGGTTGCGGGCATGAAAGGCGTACTTTTGCACGCCCGTGCCGAGCAGATATTCGCTCAAAAGCAATCCCTTTTTGCAAACTTCGCGTTTGAGCTGCGCGTGCGAGGCGGGATAGCACCCGTCCAGCCCGTTCGGCAGAACGCAGATGAGCTTTCCCGAGGGCAGCGCGCCCAGCGCGGCAGCCCTGTCGCCGCCTTCGGCAAACCCCGTGACGATCGTGAACGCCTGCGTGAGTTCCTCTGCGATCTCCTTCCCTTTCTTTTCCGCCCATGCGGGAAGGGCGCGGGCGCCGACGATACAGAATTTCCGCGTTTTCAAAAGGCTTCGGTCGCCCGTCCCGTACAAAACGAGCGGCGGGCGGTACACGTGGCGGAGCGCCTCGGGATAGTCCTCGCTGACGGCGGTCACCGCAAAGCAGCCTGCGCGCGTGAGCGCCGCCAAAGCCTCTTCCGCCGCCCGCTCGCGCGAAAGGCGGTCGTCTTTATATACACGCTTTTGCGCGCCTTGTATCACCGCGGCGGAAATTTTTTCAAAGTCGTCGATGAGCCGCGCGGGATCGCCCGCCGCCCTGAGGAGCGCGGCGCGCGTACGTTCATCGATATCGGGAAGGCTGCACAGCCATATGATCGCCTTTTCCGCGCGCGTATATGCCATGATTTACCCCAATTTATCGTAGATACGGTAGGAGACCGCCTCGAACACGTGCGCGGGCAGGATCTCCTCGCTCGCGGCAAGGTCGGCGATGGTGCGCGCCACCTTGATGATACGGCTGCGCGCACGGGCAGAGAGCTGCATCTTTTCGAAGGCGGCGCGCAGGATCTTGTCGCTCTCGTCGCCGAGCGGGCAGAATGCTTCGAGTTCGCGCTCCCCCATCTCGGCGTTCACGCCCACGCCGCTCCCCTCGAAACGGCTCCTTTGGATGCGGCGCGCCAGATCGACGCGCTCTTTGACCTCTGCGGAGCCCTCTCGCTTTTCGCGGGAAGAGAGCTCGTCGTAAGCGATGCTGTCCACCTCCACCTGAAGATCGATGCGGTCGAGGAGCGGACCCGAGACTTTGCGGCGGTACCGCCTGATCTCGGCGGGCGTACACGTACACACGCGGTCGGCGGAGCCGTAGTTGCCGCACGGACAGGGGTTCATGCTCGCGCAGAGCATAAAGCGGGCGGGAAAAGTGATGGTGCCCGAAGCCCGCGAAACGGTGATCTTCCCGTCCTCGAGCGGCTGGCGCATCGCCTCGAGCGCCGAACGCTGGTATTCGGGCAGTTCGTCCAAAAAGAGCACGCCCCCGTGCGCGAGGGAGATCTCCCCGGGCCGCACGATGCGGTTGCCGCCGCCGCACATGGCGACGACGGTCGCGGTGTGATGCGGCGTGCGGAAGGGACGTTCTGTGACGATGCCCTCCTCCCCCAGCGTGCCCGCCACGGAGTGGATCTTGGTGATCTCGAGCGCCTCTTCGAAGGTGAGATCGGGCATGACGGTGGGAAGGCAGCGCGCCAGCATGGTCTTGCCCGTTCCGGGAGGCCCCACGAGCAGAAGATTGTGCCCGCCCGCCACGGCGATCTCCAACGCGCGCCGCGCCACGGGCTGTCCTTTGACGTATTTCAAGTCCGCCCCGCCGCCGCGCTTTGCGGCGTGGGGCACGAAGGTCTGCGTTTGCAGCGGCGGGATGGGCGCGCTCCCCAAAAGGTGCGCCACCACCTCGCCGAGCGAAGCCGCGGGGTATATCTCCGCCCCGCCCAGATAGCTCGCCTCGCGCGCGTTCGCCTTGGGCACGATAAATCGGGTAAAGCCGTGCCCCTTTGCCGAGATGAGGATGGGCAGGAGCCCCGCGATGGGACGCAGGTCGCCGTTGAGAGCGAGCTCGCCCAAAAAGACGGTGCCGTCCGTCACCGCGCCCACGAGCTGTTCGCTCGCTTTGAGGAGGCTCACCGCCACGGCAAGATCGAACGACGCGCCCTCCTTTTTGAGGTCGGCGGGCGCAAAGTTGATGGTGATCTTGTTCATCGGGAACAAGAGCCCGCTGTTTTTGAGCGCAGAGCGCACGCGTTCTTTGGATTCCTTGACGGCGGTATCGGGCAAGCCGACCATCTCGTAGGCGGGGATGCCGCGGTTGACGTCCGTCTCCACCTCGACGGGAACTCCTTCCAGCCCGTTCAGCGCGTAGCAGATGATTTTTGCGATCATGTCTCCCCCCCCTATACGGCTCAGCCGAACAGCCGCGTGACGAGCGCCGAAGAAAGCGGCAGCCCCGTCAAAAATACGAAATACAGCGCGAACATCGCGGCGAGCAAGCCCAAGAGCACCCAGCCCGTGACGCGCGCGGCTTTCCCGACGCGCCCTTCCGCCTGCATGAGCGCGTCGCTCCCGACGGCAGCCAACGCAAAGGCGAACAGATAGGCAAGCAGCACGAAGGCGGCGGCGTCCGCCGCAACGAGCGCGGAGAGGACGCTCACGAGCGCACCGCCCGCCGTGATCGCGGCAACGCGTACGAGTTTACGCTCCGCCTTCCCCCATTCGCCGCGGCGGGCAAGGACGACGATCGCCCCCACAAAATATACGACGGCGAACAGCACGGCAAGCAGGCACGCGGGGTTGACGAACGCCCCCCATACGGCGGCATGCGCCCCGCCGTCCGTTCTGAGCAGAACGGGGAAGAGCTCCCAGCCCGTACCCGCATCCACGCCCGCGTTCACGCCCGTGAACCCGCCCGCGAACGCCTTCCACATCAGCGTGAAGATATTCAGCGCGGGCGACGCGGGATCGTCGTACAGTTTGACGTATGCGTAATAGACGGGCAGAAGCGCCAAAAGCGCCACCGCCAGCGTTCCGATGAGCAGAGACGTCACAAAGGACGCCGCCGCGGAGGCGTGCTTGCGGCGATATTCCGCCGCAACTTCGCCCGCCTGCAGCGCGGCTTGCTGCCGTTCCTCCTGCGGGGCGGCTTCGGCAGTTTGGATCGCTTTATCGAGATAGTACCGCCCTGCCCGCGCCTGACGCACCATCCCCGCCGCGAACAGCGCCGCGACGCCCGCCACGGGAATGACGAACGCGCCGTTCACGCAGATGGCGCACGCGCCGACAAGCCCCGCGCCGATGAGTTTTGCGGCATGCGCAAAGCCCGCCGAAGGCATCCCTTTGGCATAAAAGCGATGGCAAAGATCGAGCGAAAGGAACAGGAAAAACACGCCGAGCATCAGAGGCGTCCCCAGCCCGCCCAATGCGAGCGTAGCCCCCGCCAAAGCAAACAGCACGGCGAACACGAGCCCCGCGCGGTCGCTCCCCGCCATACGGCGCACGAATGCCGCCCCCGCAAGCAGCGCGCCGAACGCGGCGAGCATGGGGAAAAAGCGCAGCCCGAACGGGCTCATCCCAAAGATGAGCGTCCCGAGCGCGAGGATATCGACGCCGAGCGCCCCGTAAACGCGCTCGCCCTCGTATACGTTCCCTTCGCCGTACGCGCTGCCCGCGCGCATCTCGGAGATGGTCGCAAGCACGGTGCGCTCGCCCGCGGAATAGCTCGTAAAGCGATATCCGCCCGCCGTGGGGATGCTCCCCTGACGGTCAACGAGCGCGCCCGCGGCGGCGGCAGCCCCCTCGGCGCTCTCGCCGACGAGCGGCGTGGCGGAATACACGGCGGCGGGAACGACGCAGCGTTCGCCCGTCCCCTCGCCGTCCGCAAGTTTTTCTCCCACAAAGACGACTTCGCCGATGCGCACGTTATGATCGGGCGCGATGATGCGGACGTAGGAATACTGCGAGACGCGCCAGCCGTCCCCGACGGGGAACGCCGCCCAATCAAAGAGCTTTGCCGTCTCCTGCGGCGCTTCGTCCTCCGTTTGCGCCGCGGGCGTAAAATTCTCCACGTGGAGCACGGCGCGGCGGGAGGAAACGTTAAAAGCGCTCGTGGCACTGTTCGCCCAGTCGATGCGGACGGAAGCGCCCTCTCCTGCCGCAGCGTATACGGCTTCCACATTGACGTATACGGCGCTCACACGCAGGCTCGCATTCTCCCCGTCCGTCTCCTCTTTGAGATCGGAGAGGCGGAACACGACGGAAGGCTGCTGCGCGTCCCCTTCGCCCTTGGCTTTGAGTTCGAACGAACTGCCCGTGCCGCGGAAGGAGCCCGCAAAAGCAAGCCCCACCGCCAAAAAGAGGAGCGCCACGAGAAGGGTCACGCGGTAAAATACAGAGGTCTTAAAGTGCTTTTTGGGTCTCATAATGCGTTTGTTTATTCCCTATTATTATACTGACGGCTTTTATTGTAACCGATAAACGCAAAATTGTAAACGGTTTTTTGTCATTTTCCGAAAAAATTCACATTCTGCCGCCCAAAACGCAAAAAAGATCTCCGTGCCCGTGCACGGAGATCTCCGATCTTTGCATTGCGATCACACCACGCCCTGCGCCATCATCGCGGTCGCGACCTTGATAAAGCCCGCAATGTTCGCGCCCGCCACATAGTCGCCCTCGCAGCCGTATTCCTTGGCTGCGGCGTCCATGTTGTGGTAGATGTTCACCATGATGTTTTTCAGCTTGGCGTCCACTTCCTCGAACGTCCAGAAGAGCCTGCCGCTCGACTGCGCCATCTCGAGCGCGCTCGTCGCCACGCCGCCCGCGTTCGCCGCTTTTGCGGGCAGGAACACGACGCCCGCCTTTTGGAAGACTTCGATGCCCTCGAGGTCGGTGGGCATGTTCGCGCCTTCGGCAACGTACTTCACGCCGTTTTTCACGAGGATGCGCGCCGACGCGCCGTCGATCTCGTTCTGCGTCGCGCAAGGCAGGGCGATGTCGCAGGGGATGGTCCAGATGCCCTTGCAGCCTTCGTGATATTCGGCGCCCTTCACGCGGGAAGCATACTCCTTGATACGCGCGCGCTCGATCTCTTTGATCTGCTTGATCACGTCGAGCTTGATGCCCTCTTTATCGTACACATAGCCGTTGGAATCGTACATGGCAACGACCTTTGCGCCCAGGCTCTGCGCCTTTTCCGCCGCATAGATCGCCACGTTGCCCGAGCCCGAAACGACGACCGTCTTGCCCTCGAAGCTGTCGCCGCGCGCTTTGAGCGCCTCTGCCGTGATATACACGAGCCCGTAGCCCGTCGCCTCCGTGCGGACGAGGCTGCCGCCGTAGGTGAGCCCTCTGCCCGTGAGCACGCCGACGTGCTCGTTGCGGATGCGCTTATACTGCCCGAAGAGGTACCCGACCTCTCTGCCGCCCACGCCGATGTCGCCTGCGGGCACGTCGGTATCCTGCCCGATGTGACGGCAAAGCTCGGTCATGAAGCTCTGGCAAAAACGCATGATCTCGTTATCGCTCTTGCCCTTGGGATCGAAGTCGCTGCCGCCCTTGCCGCCGCCGATGGGAAGCCCCGTCAGGCTGTTTTTGAGGATCTGTTCGAGCCCCAAGAATTTGATGATGGAAAGATTGACGGAGGGGTGGAAGCGCAGCCCGCCCTTATAAGGACCGATGGCGCTGTTGAACTGGACGCGATAGCCCTTGTTCACGTGCACGCTGCCCGCATCGTCCACCCACGGCACGCGGAACATGACCACACGCTCAGGCTCGACGAAACGCTCCAAAAGCGCAGCCTTCTCGTATTCGGGGTGCTTTTCGACGACGGGACGCAGACCGTTCAGGATCTCCGTTGCCGCCTGATGAAATTCGGGTTCGTTGGGGTTTTTGGCTTTGAGCTCACTCAGAACTCTCTCTACGTAATCCATGATGCTCTCTCCTTATCGCCGCCCGTGGGCAGCAGATGTATTTGCGTGACTTATTATATCAAATCAAAAAGCGAAATGCAAAGGCTGGAACGGGCATTTTTCCCCTTTTTTGCTTTGAATTTCTTATATAAAATATAAGTAGAACAAATAGATAGGGGCTGCCCGCGGGCAGCCCCTTGTTTATTTGCATTCCATCGGATACACGACGCCGAGTTGGCGGCGGCATTCGTCGAGGAGGCGCATGGTATCCTTGGTCGCCTGCGGCGGCGCAAAAACGCTCTCCTTTTTCCCCGCCGCGATCTCTTCCGCCGCGCGGGCAAATTCCACGCCGTATTTGGGCGCGTCGTCGCAAAAATGCGCCCTCTCCCGTCCCGTCAAAAACGCCTCGCGCGCGCAATGGAACTGCGGGATGCGGATGCTCCCTTCGCTCCCCTCGACGATCATCTCCTCCCCTTGGGGATCTTCGACGGAGACATAGAGCTCCGCTTGGAACGCGCCGTAATCGAGCACGATCGTCTCGGTGACGTCCACGCCGCTGCGCACTTCGCCGCGGCACGTGACGGCGCGCGGCATGCCGAACAGCTCGTAGCAGTATCTGATCGGATACACGCCGATATCCACGAGCGCGCCGCCCAAAAGCTCGGGCGAGGTAAAGCGCGGGATGTCGATATAGCGTTCGGCATACTTTGCCCGCACCCGTTTTACGGCGCCGATCTTCCCCGCGTTCAGCCACGCGCGCACCGTCTGCGCGGGCGCGTTGAACCACGTCCACATGGCTTCGGCGAGATACAGCCCCTTCTTTTTGGCGAGCGCGAACGCCTTTTCCGCCTCGCCAACGTTCACCGTGAACGGCTTTTCGCACAATACGGGCACGCCGCGTTCGAGGCAAAGCGCGATATAGTCAAGATGTTTGTTCGCCGTGACCGCGACGTAGGCGGCGCAAACACCGTCCGCCGCGAGCGCCTCCTCCGCCGTGGGATACGCCTTGCTCTCGTATGCCGCCGCGAACGCCTCCGCCCGCGCGGGCGTACGGTTCCAGCAGGACGCGATGCGCATCTTCGTATTGCCTTTGAGTTCTTCCGCGACCTGTGCGGCGATGTTCCCGCAGCCCAAAAACGCCCAACCGAACATATTCCCCTCCGTGCACCTGCCGTGCCCCTCTATTGTACACGATACCGCCGCAAATTGCAACCCCCGCAGCAAAATTTTGC
>CALVPW010000052.1 GCA_944354085.1 uncultured Clostridia bacterium
GGCAACACCGCGACCAACGTCACCAAGGCAGCCAAGGTGGAGACGGGCGCGACCTTCCAGGTGCCCATGTTCGTCGAAGAGGGCGATACCATCCGCATCGATACCCGCACCGGCGAATATATGAGCCGCGTGTAATGAAATTCGTCGCACAATGCGTGAGCAGGGCGCTGCTCACCGTGGGGGATGAGCCCGTATCCGAGATCGGACGCGGGCTCGTCGTCTATTTTGGCGTAAAAGCCGGGGACGGGGAGGCGCAGGCGCAAAAGTGTGCCGAAAAGATAGCGCACCTTCGCGTGTTCGAGGACGAAGCGGGCAAAATGAACCGCTCGGTCTTGGACGAGGGCGGCGAAGTGCTGCTCGTATCGCAGTTCACGCTGTACGGCGACGCCAAAAAGGGCAACCGTCCGTCGTTTACCGACGCCGAACGTCCCGAACGTGCCGACGCGCTCTACGAATACGCCGCCGCCGCGCTTGCGGCGCAGGGCGTGCCCGTCAAAAAGGGCGTGTTCGGCGCGCACATGGTCATCGAACAGGTCAACGACGGTCCCGTGACGATCGTCTACGAGAATTAGCCGTCTTCGTCTTTTGGCGGCGCGCAGGCGCGTTTCCGCGCACAAGAGAGGACGCATCGAAAAAGCATATGAAGATAGAATATTTGGGAACGGGGGCGGCGGAAGGCGTGCCCGCGCTCTTTTGCAACTGCGCCTTCTGCCGATCGCTGCGCACGCGGCTCGCCGCGGGCGAAAAGACCAAAGAGCTGCGCACGCGCATGCAGGTGCTCGTCGACGGGGAGCTCTCCGTCGACTTCCCGCCCGACGCCTTTTCGCATATGGCGCGCGGCGTCGATTTTTCGGCGATCAAATATCTTCTCGTCACCCATTCGCACATGGACCATTTTTACGCGCACGATTTTGTCCTCCGCGGCTATAAGTACGCAAAGGAGATGGCGGCGGACACGCTCACCGTTTACGGCAACCGCGAGGTCCTGGAAGTCTTCCGCGAGAGCACGTGGCGGGAACTCAAAGGGGAAGTGGCGAAACACGTGCGTACCATGTCCGTGAACGCGTTCGAGGAACTCGTCTTTGACGATTGGCGCGTGTATACCATGCCCGCGCATCATTCTTCCGAAGATCCGCTGCTTTATATGGTGGAGCGCGGCGGAAAGCGCTATCTGCACTTGTGCGACACGGGGCGCATCCCCGACGAGAGCATGGACTTTTTGAAGGCGCTCAAAAAGCGGGCGGACGTCGTTTCGTGCGATTGCACCTTTCTTTGGGAGGATTCCGATCCCAACGCCCGCCATATGGATCTCAAAGAGGCGGTATACACCCGTGAACGGCTGCGCCGCGCGGGCGTTTGCGACGAGGGGACGAAATTCGTCATCACGCACTTTTCGCACAACAGCGCGCCTTCCTGCGAGGCGCTTGCGCGCGCAGAGGAGACGTACGGCGTGATCGCCGCCTACGACGGCATGACGATAGAAGTTTGATAAGGAGGCTGCCATGCGCGGCGATACGCTGTATCTGAGCGATCTCGACGGGACGCTGCTCCGCTCCGATCAAAAGACGAGCGGCTACACCAACGCCGTCATCAACCGTCTGGTGGATGCGGGCGTGCACTTTTCGTACGCGACGGCGCGCAGCATCGATACCGCCGTACGCGTGACGAAGGGCATCGAGGTCGATCTCCCCGTCATCGTGCATAACGGCGCGTTCATCGTCGACAGCGTGACCCGCCGCGTTTTGCACACCGAGCGCTTTTCGCCCGAAGAGGAGTCGCTCGTCTGGGATACCTTCGTGGCGCACGGGCTGTATCCGCTCTCTTACGCCGTGATCGAGGGGCGCAACCGCTTTTCTTATCTCAAAGAAAAGTGCAGCCGCATGCAGTGGGAGTTCGTGCTCTCGCGCACGTCGAATGCCGAAGACCACCGCGCCCGCGAGATCTTTTTTGCAGACGCCGCGCTCGACGGCGACGTATATTACTTTGCCTGCATCGACGAGGAGGAAAAGCTGCGCCCCGTATACGAATTTTTGCGGGATAAGTTCCGCTGCATCTTCTCACGCGATATCTATACCGACGCGCCGTGGCTGGAAGTGCTGCCCAAAAACGCCTCCAAAGCCTCGGCGGCGAAGATCTTAAAAGAAAAGCTCGGCTGCAAGCGCATCGTCTGCTTCGGCGACGAGATCAACGATATCCCGATGTTCGAGATCGCCGACGAAAAGTACGCCGTCGCCAACGCCGCGCCCGCGCTCAAAGCGCTTGCGACGCAGGTGATCGCCTCCAACGACGAGGACGCCGTCGCGCATTGGCTGGAAGCGCACGCGATCGTATAAAAATCGCTTTACTTTTGTGCAAGAAAGCGATATAATAGAGAAAATACGGCGTTAAGAGAGGACGCGTCCGTATGCAGGCTGACTTTCCAGAGAGCGCCCCCGCGGCTGAAAGGGGCGTAAAGGAGCGCATACGGGTATCACCGCTCGTGCCTGCGGGGCGAAAGGAGTAGCTTCGCACGGGGTCGCAGCCCGTTATCCCCTGCGGCATATGATCGTATGTTTTGGTGGTTATAAAGTCATCGTATTTTATCCAAAATACGGTGGCTTTTTTTGTGAGGCGCCCGCGCGCTGCCCGCCCCGCAAGATCCGCGGGGCATAGATCTTGGAATACGTCAAGGAGAGAGCCATGTATAAAAAAGTAGACACATCGCTGAATTTCGTCGAACGCGAAAAGGAGATCATCGACTTCTGGAAACAGAACGAGATCTTCGAAAAGTCCGTCAAAAAGAACGAGGGCGGCGAGGAATTTTCCTTTTTCGACGGTCCGCCCACGGCGAACGGCAAACCGCACATCGGGCATATTTTAACGCGCGTGATGAAGGATATCATCCCGCGCTATCAGACGATGAAGGGCAAGCACGTCCTGCGCAAGGCGGGCTGGGATACGCACGGGCTCCCTGTCGAGCTCGAAGTGGAAAAGTCCCTCGGCATGGACGGCAAGCAGGACATCGAAACGTACGGCATCGAGCCCTTCATCAAAAAGTGCAAAGAATCCGTCTGGAAATACACCGACGAGTGGCGCAAGATGAGCGATCGCGTCGGGTATTGGGTGGATATGGATAACCCCTACGTCACCTATCACGACGACTATATCGAGTCCGTCTGGTGGGCGCTCAAAGAGATCTATAAAAAGGGGCTTTTGTACAAAGGGCACAAGATCGTGCCGTATTGCCCGCGCTGCGGGACGGCGCTCTCCTCGCACGAGGTCGCGCAGGGGTATAAGGACGTCAAAGAGACGTCCGTCGTCGCGCGGTTCAAGATCAAGGGCAGAGAGAACGCCTATATCCTCGCATGGACGACGACGCCCTGGACGCTGCCCTCCAACGTGGCGCTGTGTATGAATCCCGACGAGACGTACGTGGAGATCGAGGCGGACGGCGCGCGCTATATTTTGGCGGAAGCGCTCGTGCCCTCCTTCTTCGAAACGTATACCGTTGTCGAAAAGCGCACGGGCAAAGCGTACGAGGGGACGGAATACGAGCCTCTCTTTCCGTGGGCGCTCGGTACCTTCCGCGAAAAGGCGTTCTATGTGGTGTGCGATAGTTACGTCACGCTCACCGACGGTACGGGCGTCGTGCATATCGCGCCCGCCTTCGGCGAGGACGACTACAAGGTGGGAAGAAGATATTCCCTGCCCGTCGTGCAGCTCGTCAACGAGCGCGGCTGCTTCGACGAGCGCTGCCCCGAACTCAACGGCTTGTTCGCCAAAAAGGCGGATAAACGCATTTTGGACATGCGCGAAGAGAAGGGGCTGCTCTTCAAAAAAGTGCCCTTCGAACACAGTTATCCCTTCTGCTGGCGGTGCGATACGCCCCTGTTGTACTACGCGCGTTCGAGCTGGTTCATCGAGGTGACCAAGGTCAAAGACCGTCTCATCGCCGCCAACCGTTCGGTGAACTGGATGCCCGATACCATCAAGGAAGGGCGCATGGGGAACTTCCTCGAAAACGTCATCGACTGGGGGCTCTCGCGCGATCGCTATTGGGGAACGCCGCTTCCCGTGTGGGTGTGCTCCGACTGCGGCGCCATCGAGGTGATGGGCTCCAAAGCCGAACTCAAAGAAAAGTGCCATGTGGAAGGGGAGATCGAGCTGCACAGGCCGTATCTGGACGGGCTCGTATGCACCTGCCCCAAGTGCGGCGGCAGGATGAAGCGCACGCCCGAGGTCATCGACTGCTGGTTCGACTCGGGTTCCATGCCCTTCGCGCAGTATCACTATCCCTTTGAGAACAAAGATCTCTTCGAGGAGACATTCCCCGCCGATTTCATTTCGGAAGCCGTCGATCAGACGCGCGGCTGGTTTTATACGCTGCTCGCCATTTCGACCATCCTCTTCGACCGCGCGCCCTTCAAGAACTGCATCGTCCTCGGCCACGTCAACGACAAGGACGGCATCAAGATGAGCAAGCACAAGGGCAACGTCGCCGATCCCTGGAGCGTGCTCGACAAGCAGGGCGCCGACGCCGTGCGCTGGTACTTCTATACGAACAGCGCGCCGTGGATCCCGTCCCGCTTCGGCGCCGAGGCGGTCAGCGAAGTGCAGAGAAAATTCCAGGGCACGCTCTGGAACACCTACGCCTTCTTCACGCTCTACGCCGAGATCGACAAGTACGATCCCTCCAAATACGACCTCAAAACGTGCAAGCTCTCGCTCATGGACAAGTGGATTTTGTCGCGGCTGAATACCCTTGTCAAGGACGTGGATGCCAAGCTCGCCGTGTACAACATCACGGACAGCGCCCGCGAGATTCAGGACTTCTCCGACGTGCTCTCCAACTGGTAAGTGCGAAGAGGCCGCGAGCGCTATTGGGGAAGCACCATGACGGAGGACAAGGCCGCCGCGTATACGACGCTCTATACGGTGCTCACGACGCTTTCCAAGGTCATTGCGCCCTATACCCCGTTCATGGCGGAGATGATGTATCGCAACCTCGTGCCGCAGTTCTATCCCGAAGCACCCGAATCGGTGCATCTGTGCCGCTTCCCCGCGGCGGACGAGAGCTATATCGACCATGATCTCGAACAGGGAATGGAGGACGTGCTGGACGTCGTTGCGCTGGGCAGAGCTGCCCGCAATGCAGGGAATCTCAAGAACCGCCAGCCGCCCTCCGAGATGCTCGTCGCGAGCAACCGCCCGCTCGACATGGACGAGGAGCTCATCGCCGTTGCGCTGGACGAACTCAACGTCAAGAAGATGACGTTCGTGCAGGACGGCGCGTCCCTTGTGCGGTACGTCCTGAAACCTCAGCTTCGTACGCTCGGCCCGAAGTACGGCAAAAAACTCAAGGCGATCACGGCGTTCCTTGCGACCTGCGACGGCGCGGAAGTCGTCTCCGCGGTGCGCGGCGGCGGGTCGTATGCGGTGGAACTGGACGGCGAGACGGTCGTCCTGCTCGAAGAGGATCTCCAGATCTTCACCGAGTCGGCGGCGGGCTATTCCGCGGCGGCGGGCGGCGGCATCACGGTGGCGCTCGATACCCGTCTCTCGGAAGAGCTTTTAGACGAGGGCTGCGAGCGCGAGCTTGTCTCCAAGGTGCAGACCATGCGCAAGGAAGCGGGCTTTGAAGTGACCGACCGCATCCGTGTCTACTTCACGGCGGAAGGACGGGCAAAGCGTATGCTCGAAAAGGGCGATTTTGCCGCAGACGTCCTTGCGGAAAGCGTACAGGAAGGCAGTGCGGACGGCTTCACCAGAACGCTGGACGTCAACGGCGACAAGGTGACGCTCACCCTCGTGAAAGTCATGTGATTCGCTCCGCCGCGCTCATGCGCAGGCGGTTCGGACATCGTGATAAAA
>CALVPW010000053.1 GCA_944354085.1 uncultured Clostridia bacterium
TCCCCGCCCGCCCGCAAAATATGCGCGATACGCGCACCTTTGCCGCACAGCTTGACATGCATACAAAAATCGTTTAAGATATGCAAAAAGGAGGATGACGGGATATGAAAAGCAAAGTCGGCATCGCCCTTGCCGTGATGGCGGCGGGCGCGTGGCTGTGCGCGCAGGACGCCCCGCTCTTCCGCAGGAAAAAGTCTCCTCCCCAAACAGACGACGCAAACAGAACGCCGCCGAACGATTGACATTTTTTGATGCGGCGCATATAATACGACGAGATGAACGCTTGGGTACGCAGCAAGGGGGTCGGCATCCTCTTTATATTGGGCGCGGCGCTGTGCTTTGCGCTGATGAACCTGTTCGTGAACATGGCGGGAGAACTCCCCCTCTTCCAGAAGGTGTTTTTCCGCAACGGGCTCACCGTGATCGTGGTGGGCGCGATCTTGTGCTTCCAAAAAGAAAAATTCCGCATCCGCAGCAAGGCATGCATCCCATGGCATTTGCTGCGCGCGGGATCGGGGCTTTTGGGGGTCATCCTCAACTTTTACGCCATCGACCATATCGGGAGCATCTCCGACGCCTCTATCCTGAACAAACTTTCCCCCTTCTTCGCCATCCTCTTTTCCGTCTTTTTGCTCAGGGAAAAGCCGCGCATCCCCGAGCTCATCTTTGTGCTCATCGCCTTTGCGGGCGCGATGTGCGTGGTGGATCCCCGCTTCGATATGGCGGTCCTGCCCGCCGCCGCGGGATTTTTGAGCGGCGCGTGCGCGGGATTTGCCTATACCTGCGTGCGCATCCTCGGCACGAAGGGCGAGCGCGGGATCATGACCGTGTTTATGTTCGCCGCCCTCTCCACCGCCGTCACCCTGCCCGTGATGATCGCAACGTACCGTCCCATGAGCGCGGCGCAGCTTATATGCCTGCTGCTCGCAGGCGCCGCCGCCACGGGCGGACAGTTCTGCATCACCGCCGCCTACCGCCGCGCCCCCGCCAAAGAGATCGCCGTGTTCGACTATATGCAGGTATTTTTTGCGGCGATCCTGGGCTTTTTCTTCCTCGATCAGATCCCGAAAACGCTGAGCTTTATCGGATACGCCGTGATCGTTGCCGCCGCCGTCGGACAATGGGCGTACCACATGGTCCGCGCCCGCCGCGCCCGCCGTACCGCCGAAAGCGCGCAGATCGGCGCGCAGGCAGAAGATCCGCCGCCCGAAAACGAACGAAAAGCATCCCCGCCGCCCGACGAAAGGATGCGCTCTTAAGATCTGTACGCAAGGCGCCGCCCGAACATAATGCGGGCGGCGCCTTTATCTTATCCTTTTTACGATGCGTTGACGGGGACGACGGTCGCCGTCACCTTGCCTTTGTGGACGACGAGATAGCAATAGCTCGGGTCTGCATACGAACCGAGCGAGCCGGGGTTGATGCACTGCACCCCGTCCTCCTCCTCGACGGCGGGGCGGTGGGTATGCCCGTACAGCGCAACGGTGCAGCCTTGTTCCTTGGCGCGTGCCGCAAGGCGGGCGAGCCCGCTCTTGACGCCGTACTTATGCCCGTGACAGCACAGCATGCGCACCCCTTCCGCCTCGATAACGTATTCCTCCATCCCGTACGAAAAGTCGCAGTTGCCTTTGAGAACGATCACGTCCTTTTCGGGATGGGTGCGGGAAAATTCACGCAAGTCCCCCGAACCGTCGCCGAGATGCACGATGCAGTCGTTCTCGGCGAGGATGGGAAGCACTTTTTCCACGTTCCTGCGACGGCCGTGCGTATCGGAGAGGATGACGAACGTCTTCACAACTTCGCCTCCAGCGCCCTGAGCGCCCTGCCGCGGTGAGAGACCGCGTTCTTTTCCTCCTCCGCCGCCGAAGCGAAGCTCTTTTGAAGGTCGCGGCTGAAAAAGAGACTGTCGTACCCGAAGCCGTTTTTCCCGCATTCCTCCGTTAAGATCTCCCCCTCCGTGCGTCCCTCCGCCGTGACCACCCGCCCGTCGGGAAAGACGAGCGCCACGGCGCAGCAAAAATGCGCGCCGCGATCGGTGACGTTCGCCATGTTTTTCAGGAGCAGGGCGCGGTTTTCCGCATCGCCGCCGCCCGAATAGCGCGCGCTCCTTACCCCCGGCGCCCCGCCGAGCGCATCCACGCACAGCCCGCTGTCGTCCGCGAGCGCGGGCAGCCCCGTCGCCTCGCACACGGCGCGCGCCTTGATGAGCGCGTTTTCAAGAAAGGTCTCCCCCGTCTCTTCGATCTCGCCCGCAAAGCCCGCTTCTTTTTCGGAAACGATCTCCCGCCCCGCAAAAATGGCGCGGATCTCCTTGAGTTTATGGGTGTTGCCCGTAGCAGCCACGATCTTTTGCATATCGTCCTCCAAAATTTTTTCGTAAGCGACGCGCGTCTCGCCCGTGGCGATCGTCACCTTGCCGCAATATACGAACGCATTCTTTTCGAGCGCGCGGCGCATGGGAAGATTCCCCGCGTGCGTATCGATGCGCAGCGCGCGGACGCCCCGTTCCCGCGCGAGCGCTTCCGCCCCGCGAAAGAGCGCCGATGCGACTCCCTTCCGCCGTGCGGCGGGCGACGCCGCCACGCGGTGGATGGCGAGATACGCCCCGTTTTGCAGCCATGCGCCGTCGATCGCATCGTATGCGGGCTCGTGCCCGATCACCGCGCATACGCCTGCGATGTGCCCGTCCTCTCTTACAACGTACTGCTCGCCGCGGGCAACGTGTGCGCGCGTATCCTCGGGCGTGGGCGGGAACTGCTGCCATTGATCGAGCCCCTGCTCTTTCAAATACGCCCGCGCCGCGTCCAGGATGCCGCCGATCGCGCAGATATCTTCCGCGCGCGCCCGTTCAAACGTCATACTTCCACCTCGGTAAAGCAAAATGCGTCCACGTCGAACAGCCCGCGGTCTGTGAGTTTGAGGTGCGGGATAACGGGCAGTGCCAAAAAAGCGAGCGTCATAAAGGGATCGTAGCCCTCCTTCACCCCCATGGCGCGGGCAGCCGCGGTGAGGCGGGAAACGCCCGCCGCGACCTCCTTTGCGGGGCGCGTGCTCATGAGCCCCGCCACATCGAGCGGGAAGCACGCCTCGCCGTCTTCGCGCACGAGCGCAAGACCGCCGCCCGCCTCCTTTATGAGCGCCGCGACGCGCGCCATCGCCGCGTCGTCGTCGCCGAGCACGACGAGGTTATGACTGTCGTGCGAGACGGAAATGCCCATCGCGCCGCCGTGGAAACCGTATCCTTTGACGAGCCCGAGCCCGATGTTCCCGCTCGCGAAATGCCGCTCGATCACGGCGAGCTTGCATACGTCCGTCCCCTTGACGGCGATGCCCGCGGGCGTCTCTTTGACGGGGACGGTCACGGCATGGGTGACGAGGGAATACGGCTCGATCTGCATGGCGCGCGCCCTGCCGCTCTTGCCGTGCATCGCAAAGGACGCGGCGCGCACTTCCCCGATGCGGACGGTGCCGCGCACGGCGGCGGGAAGATACGCCTCCCCGCCCGAAAAGCACGCGTTCCCCCCTTCCGCCACCAGCACGCCTTGTTTGAACACGGCGCCCACGCGGAAGTTCGTGAGCGAATCCACCCCCACCATGTCCGCGATGTAAAAGGGAGCGATCGCTCCGCGGCGGCGCAGACCGTAACATTCGGCGACGTTGAGCGTCGCGGCGCACACGGCGGCGTGCGCGGGCACGCCTGCCGCAACGAGGCGGCGAAGCGCGTCGTCGAGGTGCCCTTTTTCGAGCAGGTCTTCGGCGTGCTTATCGTCCGAGCACAGCAAAAAGCGGCGGGCGTTCGCCGTCGTGAGCGCCTCTTTGACGAGCGCAAGGTTGTTCGCCGAAGAGCCGCACCTGATCTGGACGTACATCCCGCGCGCGGCTTTTTCGCGCAGTTCCGCCGCCGTGAGGCTCTCGTGGTCGGTGCGCATCCCCGCGCAAAGATAGGCGTTGAGCGCATCTCCCGTGAGCGCGGGCGCGTGCCCGTCGCACACCTTGCCGCACGCTTCCGCCGCCTCCAATTTCCCGATAACGTCCGCATCACCGTGCAAAACGCCGGGATAGTTCATCATCTCGCCCAATCCGAAAAAGAGCGGGCGGGCAAGTTCCTCGCGGACGGCGTTCGCATCCAGCCGCGCGCCGCTCGTTTCGAAGGGCGTGGCGGGCACGCAGGAAGGGAGCTGCAAATAGCAGTCGACGGGCGAAACGCCGCCGTACGTCACGTTGGAAAACGCACGGTGAAGATATTCCGCCCCCTCGATCCCGCATACGTTGACGAGCTCGTGCGGGTCGGCGATCACGGCGCTCGTGCCGTGCGCCGCGGCGAGGGGCACGAACGCTTCGGGCGTGAGCATGGTGCTCTCGATATGGATATGCGCGTCGATGAGCCCGGGCAAAAAGATCATGCCGCCGCCGTCGTATTCGCGTTCGCCGCGATATCCCGTGCCGATGCCGACGATAACCCCCGCCTTGACGGCGATCTCGCCCTCCTCCGTCTCCCCCGTGAAGACGTTGAAGATGCGCGCGTTTTTGATGACAAGGTCGCATGCGGCGCGCTTCATGGCGCAGTCGATGCGTTCTTTGATGTGCTGCATGCCTCTATTATAGCAAACGGCGGCTTGCAATGCAAGCCGCCGAAAAAACTTTTCTCTTATCGTTTTGTATTATTTGATCTTTGCGCGCATGCGCATGGAATTGAGCACCGCGAGCAGCATCACGCCCGTATCGCCGAAGACCGCGATCCAAAGCGGCAGCCCCGCCGCGAGCGAGAGCACCATCAAAAGCAGCTTGACCGCAATGGAAAATACGATGTTCTCGATGACGATCTTGCGCGTCTTTTTGGCGCCTTTGACCGCCTTGGGAAGGGCGCTGAGATCGTCGCCCGCCAGAACAAAGTCGCTCGCCTCGATGGCGGCGTCGCTGCCGAGCCCGCCCATCGCCACGGAAACGTCGCTCACCGTCATCACGGGCGTATCGTTGACGCCGTCTCCCACATACAAAAGTTTTCCCTTTTGTTTGAGTTCTTCGGCTTTTTGCGGCTTTTCGTCGGGCAAAAGCTCGGCGCAATAGGTATCGACGGGCAGTCCTTTGAGCGCCGCCTCGGCACGTGCGCGCGTATCGCCCGTGAGCACGGCGATCTCCTCGATGCCCGCCGCTTTCAGCCCATTGAGCGCCGCCTTTGCCTCGGGACGCACGCCGTCCTCGATCTCCACGGCGCCCACATACGCGCCGTCCTCCGCCACATAGACGACGAGCGCGGCGCTTTCGATCGCAGGGACCGCGATCCCCGCCTCGCGCATGAGCTTTTCGTTCCCCGCGAGCACGCGTTTTCCCCCTACCATGCCTGCGATCCCCCTGCCCGAAAGCTCTTCCACGGCGGAAGGCTGCGGCGAAGGGACGCCCTCGAACGCCTGCGCGAGCGGATGCGAAGACGCCTTTTCGAGGCTTGCGGCAAGCGCGAGCGCGCGGCTGTCGCCGTGGATGCTTCCCACGGAGAATCTCCCCTCGGTGAGCGTGCCCGTCTTATCGAACGCGGCAACGCGGACGGAGGCGAGCGCATCGAGATACACCGCGCCCTTTGCGAGCACGCCGCAGCGCGCAAGCGTTCCCACGCCCGAAAAATAGGTGAGCGGCACGGAGATGATGAGCGCGCACGGGCAGGAGCTGACGAGGAAATTGAGCGCGGGCGTGATCCACGCTGCAAAATCAAAACCGTCAAACAGGGGCGGCACGAGCGCCACGAGCACGGCGATGAGCACGACAACGGGCGTATACCAACGCGAAAAGCGCGTGATGAACTTTTCGGGCTTCGCCTTTTGCGCGGCGGAATTTTCCACGAGCTCCAAGATCTTTGCCACGGCGCTCTCGGAAACGGGACGGACGACCTCGGCGCGGACGGCGTTGCCCGCGTTGATGCAGCCCGAGAGCATCTCCCCGCCCGCGCGCACCTCTTTGAGATAACTCTCGCCCGTGAGCGACCTCGTATCGAGCGAAGCCGTCTCGTCCAAAAGGCGGCAGTCGACGGGCACCTTATCCCCTTTGCGGATGAGGACGGTATCGCCCGCGGCAAGCTCTTCGGGATGCACTTCCGTCTGCGCGCCGTCTTTGAGAAGGACGGCGCTGTCGCTTTGCAGCTTCATGAGCGAGGCGATCGCCCCGCGCGACGAACCGACGGCGAGCCCCTGGAGATATTCGCCGATCTGATAAAGAAGCATGACGATCGCGCCTTCCATGTTCTGGCGGGTGGCGAACGCCCCCACGGCTGCGACGAGCATCAACAGATTTTCGTCAAGGAACACGCCAAGATGCAGCCCGCCGCGGAAGGCGCGCGGCACGTTCTTGACGATGGCGAAAACGACCGACCAGCCCGTTGCGGCAAACGCGGCGAGATACAGCCCGAAGGCGATCCATTCGCTGCCCGTATGCGTGAGATCGAGCACGAGCGCGGGCAGGAAAAAAAGCAGCCCGACGGCGATGGATACAAGCTCTGTAAGATGCAGATCGCGCTTTTGCGGCGCGTTGCCGTCCACGATCTCCACCTCCTCGAAATGCGTGATGGAATAGACGGCTTTTTGCAGGGGCTCCTCCCCCTCGTGACAGAGCGCGACGCGCTGTCCCACAAAATCGACGGAAACTTCGCTCACGCCCTCGATGGCGGAGAGCTCTTCCTGCAGCTCGGCAGCGCACGCCGCGCAGTCGAGCCCGCGTATCTTGATGATCTTTTTCATGGCGTTCCCCTCAGAAATTACAGTTGAGATGCTCGCACGCGAGCGCGAGAAGCGCCACGACGTGCGCGTCGGCGAGCGAATAGACGATGTTCTGCCCGTCCCGCCGCGCCTTGATGATGTGCCCTTCGCGCAAAACGCGCAGCTGATGCGAAACGGCGCTCTGCGTGCCCCCCACCGCCTCGGTGATGTGGTACACGCACATCTCCCCTTGGCGCAGGGCGAACAAGATCTTTAAGCGGCTGGGCTCCGAGATCGTTTTGAACGCCGCGGCGAGCGAGAAAAGCGTCTCCTCGTTCGGCATATTGAGTTTGGCGCGCGCCGCAGAATAGGCGTGCTCTTCTTCGTGTCCGCAATCTTTCATGGCTGCCTCACATATTATTATATGAATAAGTGTTCATATAATATCATAAAAAATATCCGCTGTCAAGCGGACGGCGGAAAATTTTTCGAAAATCTTTTTGAAGCGGGCGGCGTCACACCGTACGGGCGGAAAAAAATGTTCTCTCGTTCAGATAGGCGAGCGCGCCATTGCAAAAAAGCGTGAGCTCTTTGGAGACGAGGTGCTGACGGGTCGCATGGCAGGCACGGTTGAACGCCTCGTTCCCGTACTTTTCGTCCCCGACGACGGGAAAGCCCAAAAAGGCGAGATGGGCGCGGATCTGGTGCGTTTTTCCCGTATGCAGGGTGACTTTGAGAAGAGAGGTCTCTCCGCGCGCGAGCACCTCGTATTCGGTGACGATCTTTTCGCCGACGGGCTGCTTTTGCACGTACACGCGGGAGGCTTTGGCGTCCTTTTTCAAATACGCGCTACAAACGGCGTGCGGCGCGGCGGGACAGCCGACGACGCGCCCTAAATACACCTTTTTCACCTGCCGCGTGCGGAAGGCGTTCAAAAGTTCCTCTTCTGCCGAACGCGTTTTTCCAAAGACGATGAGCCCCGCGGTATTGCGGTCGAGACGGTGGATAAAGTACGCCTCCCCCCGCGCCGAAAGCGCCGAGAAGACCGCCTCGGAATTGACGCCGCTCTCCTTGTCGGCAACGATCACGTTCTCATCCTCGTACACGATGCTAAACGCCTGCCGCGCCTCCTGCGCAGGCGTGAGGAAATAGCGCACGCTGTCCCCCGCGCGGAGGGGAACGTCCTCCCCCACCTTGACGCCGTTGACGCGGACTTCCTTGGCACGCAGAAGGGTGCGCAGGCAAAAGGACGCCTGCGCGTACGTATTATCGGTGAAGTTTTTCAGCGTTGTGTCCTCGCGGACGATGAATTCTTTCATGACGGCCTGCCAGCAAACGGAACGCGATCAATGGCGCGAATGCGAGGGGCAGCAGCGCCCACCCGCCCCGCCACACGAAATAGGCGAGATAGCAAAACAGCAGCGCGCTCCCCGTCCGAAACGCGGCAAAAAACAGCGCGCGGCGCCACCCGCATTCGTGTGCGTCGGCGGCGATCGCCGAAACGCACGGGGAACAGGTGAGGATGAACACGGCAAAGGCAAACGCGCTCGCCGCGCCGTATGGAAATTCCCCGTACAACATGGCGATGGCGCCCGCCACGCTCTCCTTGGCAACGAGCCCCGCCGCGGCGGCGTATACGATGCGCCAATCGTTCATCCCTGCGGGCGCGAACAAAAAGCCGAGCCCGCCGCAAAGGCGTGCGAGCATGCTCTCTTCGGCGGCGACGAGGCGAAAACGCACGTCGAACGACGAGAGCAGCCAGCTCGCGAGCAAAAAGGCGAAAATGACGGTCGCCAATTTTATTATAAACTGTCCCGTGCGGAAAAGCAAGGTTTTTGCGATAAAAACGGGACGCGGGCATTGCAGCGGCGCAAGTTCGAGCAAAAACGGCTGCCTGCGCCCGCCCGTGAGCCACGCCGCGAACGCCGCCAGCGCCACGCCGAGCGCATACAAAAGGCACACGCCCCAAAACGGGTCTTGAAAAAAGGAGGCGGAGAGCGTTAAAAATACGGGCAGTTTTGCGCTGCACGGAAGATACGGCAGGCATACGATCGTGCGGCGCTGCGTGCTGCGTCCGTCCAGCGCCCGCGCGGAGAGCACGGCGACCGCGGTGCAGCCGAATCCCATCACGAGCGGAAAGACCGCCCTGCCGCTCAGTCCCACGCGGGAAAGCGCGCCGTCCGTCAGATAGGCGAGGCGGGACAGCAGCCCGCTCTCTTCGAGCAGGGCGAGGCACAAAAACAACAGCATGAGCTGCGGCAAAAAACCGAGCACGC
>CALVPW010000054.1 GCA_944354085.1 uncultured Clostridia bacterium
CCTCGGTGCAGTCGGGATTGCCCATGGTCAGATTCTCCCGCACGGTCGCGCGTTTGAGCCACGTCTCCTGCAGCACCATCCCGTAGTTGCGGCGGAGCGAACGCCGCGTAACGGCACGCACATCCCGCCCGTCGACCATGATGCTGCCGCCGTCCACATCGTAAAAACGCATCAAAAGATTGATAAGCGTCGTTTTGCCGCAGCCCGTGGGTCCCACGATGGCGATGCGGTGCCCCGCAGGCACCCGCACGGACAGCCCTTTGATGAGCTCCACGTCCTTACGGTACGAAAAATCGACGCCGTCGAGAACGACTTCCCCCACGGCATGTCCGAGGTCGGCTGCATCCGCGTCGCTCGGCTCTTCCTCTTCGCCGATGAGCGTGAAGATGCGCCCCGCGCACGCGAGCGCGTTCTGGAATTCGGCGAGCACTTCGGTGATCTCGTTGAAGGGCTTGGTATATTGGTTCACGTACGAAAGGCAGCTCGTTAAAAGCCCCACGCTGAACGCGCCGCCCGTACCGATGACGAGGAATGCCCCCGTGAGCGCGACGCCCGCATAAATGAGCGCGTTGATAAAGCGCGTGGTGGGATTGGTCGTGGAGGAGAAGAACATGGCGCGCAGTGAACATTTGCGGAAGCGCTCGTTCTGCTTTCGGAAGACGGCGGCATTCTCCGCCTCGTGCGAGTACGCCTTTACGACTTTGAGATTGCCGATCGCCTCGTCGATGAAGCCCGTCTGCTCGGCGCGGACTTCCGCCTGCTGCTTGAACGTCTTATAGGTGCGCGACGAGATGAACCGCGCCGCAAGGATGGAGACGGGCGTCGCGCAGAGCACGATGAGCGCGATCTCCCACCGCAGCGAGAACAAGATCCCGAGCACGCCGCCGATCGTGCACAGCCCCGTAAAAAGCTGCGTAAAGCCCAAAAGCAGCCCGTCGGCAAACTGCTCGGCGTCGGCGAGCAGAATGCTGCTCGTTTCGCCGTAGGGGTGCGCGTCGAGATATCTGAACGGCAGGCGCTGGAGCTTGGAAAATGCGTCCGTCCGCACGTGCGCCAGCGTATGATAGACGATGCGGTTGTTGATGACGCTCATCACGTACTGCGAGACGGAAGCCCCCGCGATGCAGCCGCCGATCATGGCGAACAGCGTATAGATGCGCCCGAAGTCGATGTCGTCTGCGGATACGATGCAGTCGATCGCCTGTCCCACGAGATAGGGCACGACCAACTGGTAGGCGACCGTCACGAGAGCGCACAAAAGCGAGAGCACGACGAGCGGAAGATGCGGGCGGAGATAGCGCAAAATGCCGCGGAAAGCGCGTTTACGCGTCATGATACCGCCTCCTTTTCCTGCGAAGCGGCGATCTCGCGGTATACGCGGCAGGAGCGCAGGAGCTCCTCGTGCGAGCCGATGCCCGCAACGCCGCCCTCGTCCAGAACGACGATCTTATCGGCATGGCGCACCGACGCGATGCGCTGCGATACGACGACGACCGTACAGTCGAGCTCTTTGAGCGCGGCGCGCAGCTTTGCGTCCGTCGCATAGTCGAGCGCGGACGAGCTGTCGTCTAAAATGAGAAGTTCGGGCTCGCGCACGAGCGCGCGGGCGATGGTCAGGCGCTGACGCTGCCCGCCCGAAAGGTTGCGCCCCTCCTGCGCGATCTCCCCGTCCAGCCCGCCTTTGGCGGCGACCACGTCCGCCGCCTGCGCGATGCGCACGGCCTTTTGCAGCTGCTGTTCGGTGGCGTCGCCCTTCCCCCACAAGAGATTGGAGCGGATGGTCCCGCGGAAGAGCACCGCCTTTTGCGGCACCACGCCGATGCGGGCGCGCAGTTCCTCGGCGGGGATGGTCTTCACGTCCACCCCGTTCAGGCGCACCACGCCGCGCCCCGCGGGATAAAAGCGGGGCAGCAGGTTGACGAGCGTCGTTTTGCCCGAACCCGTGCCGCCGAGCACACCCACGACCTCGCCGCGGGCGGCGGAGAAGGTTATGTTTTTGAGCGCGGGCGCGCCTCCCTTCGCATAGGCAAAGGAAACGTCCTCGAACGAGAACGCCGCGTCCCCCTCCTTTTGCGCGGGCGGCGCGAGCACGGCGGGCTCGCCCGACGCGTTGAGCACCTGTTCGATGCGCTTCTCGCAGGAGATCGCCCGCGAGGCGGTATAGATGAGATTGGCGAACTTGACGAGTTCCACCAAAATGAGCGAGAGATAGCTGTAAAGCGCCACCACGTCGCCTTGGAGCAGCACGCCGTCCTCCACGCGCAGCGCGCCCACCCAGACGATGGCGATGGCTGCCAGAGATACGAGCGCATATGTGAGCGGATTGGTGACGGCGGCGATGCGCCCCACCTTTTTTTGCGCGCGGCGCAGCGCCGCGTTGCGGGCGGCAAAGTCCTCCGCCTCGTCCGCCTCGCGGCAAAACGCGCGGATGACGCGCGCGCCCTCGAGATTTTCGCGGGTGGAGAGATAGACGCCGTCGGCATGCCCCTGCACCCGCTTATACAGCGGGATGGTCGTGACCATGACGGCGACGATCGCCGCCGTCAGAAGAGGCAGCACCGCCACAAAGACGAGCGCCACCGCCCAGTCGACGATGAACGCCATGACGATGGCGCCGCACACGACGATGGGCGAACGCAACAGAAGGCGCAGCATCATGTTCACGCCCGACTGCACCTGATTGACGTCGCTCGTCATGCGGGTGATCATCGTCGCCGTGCCCGTCTCGTCGATCTGCGTATAGGAGAACGTCTGCAATTTATCGAACAGGCGTTCGCGAAGCTGCGCGCTCGTGCCCGCCGCCGCCTTGGCGGCAAAGAACTGCGCCGTGAGCGCGAACGCGAGCCCCGCCACGCCGAACGCCACCAGGATGAGGCAGCGCGTGACGACGTACATACGGTCGCCCGCAGCGATGCCGTGATCGACGATATCGGCAACGACGAGGGGCACCAAAAGCTCCATGCACGCTTCGAGCAGCTTGAACAGCGGCGAGAGGACCGCCACCGTTCGGTACCGTTTCATACAAGAAAACAGATGCTTCACACGATTTCTTCCGTTCAAAAGATTTGCCGCGGATGCGGTGCTTCAAGATTACCACAGCCACGGCGGATTGTCAACCTGCTTTTCTCGCTTCCGCAAAAAAAGAGCGCCCTAAGGCGCTGCTTTTTGGCGTATGTTATTTTCTCTCTTTCATGGGGACGTATTCGCGGCGGGCGGCGACGCTCTCGTACGCGGGGCGGATGATCTTGCCCGCGTTGACGAGCTCCTCCATGCGGTGCGCGCTCCAACCCGCGATCCGCGCGATGGCGAAGATGGGCGTGAACAGCTCCACGGGGATATTCAGCATGGTATACGCGAATCCGCTGTAAAAATCGACGTTCGCCGAAACGCCTTTGTAGATCTTGCGCTTTTTGGCGATGATCTCGGGCGCGAGCGCCTCGACTTTGGCGTAGAGGGCGTATTCCTCCCCCATCCCCTTTTCGTCGGCGAGCTTGGCGACGAATTCCTTAAAGATCTTCGCGCGCGGGTCGGAGATGGAGTACACGGCGTGCCCCAGCCCGTAGATGAGCCCCGCGCCGTCGAACGCCTTGCCGTCAACCAGCGCTTCGAGATATCCCGCCACCTGCTTTTCGTCGCGCGTGTCGATATGCTGTTTCATATCGGCGAACATCTGCATCACGCGCAGGTTCGCGCCGCCGTGACGGGGACCTTTGAGCGAAGCGAGCGCCGCGGCGATCGCAGAATAGGTATCCGTACCAGACGAAGTGACCACGTGCGTGGTGAACGAGGAGTTGTTGCCGCCGCCGTGCTCGGCGTGCAGCACGAGCGCCATGTCCAGAACGCGCGCCTCGAGCTCGGTGTACTTGCAGTCCTGCCGCAGCATGTATAAGATGTTTTCCGCCATCGAAAGCTCCGTCTGCGGACGATGGATGACGAGTGAATCGTTGTTCTTGTAAAAATTCGCCGCCGCGTAGCTGTATACCGAAAAGATGGGGAATTCCGCGATCAGCTGCAGGCACTGCCGCATGACGTTCTCGGGCGAGGTGTCGTTGGGATTGGGATCGTACGGGAAGAGATTGAGCACGCACCGCATGAGGGAATTCATCATGTCGAGCGAGGGCGACTTCATGATGACGTCACGGACGAAATTTTTGGGCAGCGTGTAAAATTCGCCGAGCAGCTTGCGGAAAGAACGCAGCTCCCGCGCGTTGGGCAGGTCGCCCGTCAGCAAAAGATAGACCGTCTCCTCGAACCCGAACCGCTTGTCCTTCAAAAAGCCGCGGATGAGCCCGTTCACGTCGTACCCGCGGTAATAGAGCTCGCCGTCGATGGGCACGCGCTTGCCGTCGACAACGTCCATCGACTTGATCTCGGAGATCTCCGTGAGCCCCGCCAAAACGCCCTTCCCGTCGAGATCGCGCAAGCCCTTTTTTACGTCGTACTGCGTGTAATATTTGGGATCGATGCGGCACGCGTCCACGCATTGGCGGGTCAGCCCGCCGATCTTCACCCACTCGTCTTTGCTCAAAAAGAATTCGCCCCTTTCCATATTCGCCATGGTCTTGCCTCCTTTTGCCGCCCGCTTTTTAAGCGGCAGTTTGTCGTTTCCTTTCGGTAAAATTATACTATATCGGGAACGATTTGTCAAACAGCCGCGCCGCGAAAGGCGTTTTACGCCCTTTCTTTCACATAACTTTTACAAAATCTATCCTATTTTACTTGATTTTGTCATTTTTATGAACATTCGAACGCGTTTTTACGCCCGCTGAAAAGCCGCCATTTATAAAATATGCTTATAGCTGCGGATCATGCCGATCTTTTTATTTTTCTCGCCTGCCCCCGCCAAAGGGCGCAAAAAAACGGGGCGCGGCGGCATACATGCCGCCGCGCCCCAAAGCAACGCGCTTATTTTTGTTTGTTGGTGAAAGCGAGGATCTTTTCGGTATTGCCGAACACGAGGAGCTGATCGCCCTCGCGGAAGACGTAATCGCCGTTGATGGAATACAAGATCTCGCCGCTGTTTTTGATGGTGAGGATATTCATACCGTAATTGCCGCGGGGATTGACCTCGATAAGCGTCTTTTTCAGCCACTTTTTGGGCAATTCGATCTCGAAAATGGCGTAATCTGCATCCAGATCGACGAAGTTGATGACGTTATCCGAATTCAGCC
>CALVPW010000055.1 GCA_944354085.1 uncultured Clostridia bacterium
ATACGGACGGGGCGCTCGTCGCCAAAGAATACGGGTTTTCCCGCGTGGTGCTCGCCCGCGAAACGCCCGTTTGCGATATCGCAGCCATTTCCGCGATCGTCGAGACGGAAGCCTTCGTGCAGGGCGCGCTGTGCACCTGCTTTTCGGGGCAGTGCTATTTCTCGTCGTTCGCGGGCGGCAACAGCGGCAACCGCGGCAGATGCAAACAGCCCTGCCGCAAGCGCTACACCATCGACAGGCGCGGCTTCGAAACGCCCGCGTACGCGCTCTCGCTCTCCGATCTGAGCCTCGGCGGCGACGTGAAGCGGCTCGTGGAGGCGGGCGTATCCTCGCTGAAGATCGAGGGCAGGATGCGTTCGCCCGCTTACGCCGCGGCGGCGGTCAAGTATTATAAGGCTGTGCTTGCGGGCAAGGAGGGCAGGGAGGAATTTTCCGACCTTGCGCGCGCATATAACCGCGGCGGCTATACGCGGGGCATCGGGTTCGGGCAGGACGCATCCCTGCTTTCCCGCGCCGTGCAAGGGCATGTGGGCGAACGGGTGGGGCGCATCGTCCGCGCTGGCAAAACGCCCGTGTGCGGGAGCGCGTTCTCGCCGCGGAAAGGGGATGCGTTCAAGATCCTGCGCGGCGGCAAGGAGGTGGGCGGCGGCGTGTACGCTTCCGCCTGCAAGGAAGGCTTTACGATCGCTGCGTCGGCGCGGCTCTCGGAAGGGGACGAGGTGCATATCACCACGGATACGGCTGCCGCTGCGCGCGCCCTTATGCCCGTGGCTTCCCGCCCCGTCCGCATCCGCGTGACGATGCGCGCGGGGGAGGCGATGCGCGCCGAAAGCGAAGGCTTCGTCTTTACGGGCGGGATGTGCGAAGCGGCGAAAAACGCGCCGCTCACCCGTGCGGAGATCGAGGCGAATTTTATGAAAACGGACGCGCTCCCGCTTTCGCCCGCCGTTGAGGCGGTGACGGACGGCGTCTTTGTGCCTAAGTCCGTCCTCAACGCGTTCCGCCGTGATTTTTACGGCGCGCTCGCGGCGCATCTCGCGCCCGACCGTCCGCCGCTTGCAAAAAAGGAGATACCCATGCCCGCGGTCTCGGGGAAAAAGGGGAGCATGTCCGCAGTTATCGTCGCGGAGGGCGCACCCATGCCCGAGGCGGACATGGTCATATGGAAACCGCGGGATTATGCGGACATGCACCCGCCCGCGGGGACGTGGCTGTATCTGCCGCCCCTCTTGACGGCGGCGGATGCGGCGTGTATCCTGCCGCAGCTTCCGCTCTTCGAGGGGATATACGGCGAGGGGACGTATGCGATCGCGCTGGCGCGGCGGTGCGGCGTAAAGCTGTTCGCGGGCGTCGGCTGGAACGTCACGAACGCGTATGCGGCGGCGGGCGCTTTGGCGGCGGCGGACTATATCACGCTCTCCAAGGAGATCTCCCGTACGGAGCAGAAAGCGATCTGTTCGGAGAGGGCGTTTGCGCTTTCGGGCGGAGATATCAAGGTGATGGATCTTTGCTATTGCCCGTTCGGGCGCACGTGCGCCGCGTGCGACAAGCGGGACGTATATACGCTCACCGACGAGGCGGGGCGGCGTTTCCCGCTGCGGCGGTACCGTGCGGCGGAAGGCTGCCGTTTTGAGCTTTATAACTGCGCCGCGCTGGCGGCGGAAGGGGGCGCTTGCCCGCTGCGGGACGCGTCGCTCGGCGAACGGGGCGCCAAGGAAACGACGCGCGGACATTCGGAAAGGAGCATGCTATGAACGAAAGTGCCGTACGGCTGGAACTCGATAAAATTTTGGCGCAGGCGGCGTCGCACGCCGTGCTCGAAGCGGGGCGCGCGCTTCTGACGGCGCTGGAACCGACGTCGGATATCGCCGAAGCGCGCAAACGCCTCACCCTCACAGAAGAGGCGACGACCCTCCTTTATACCTGCGGCGCGGGCAAGGTGGAGGAATTCCCGCCCTGCGAGGATCTCCTTGAACGGGCACAGAAGGGCGCGGCGCTCTCGCCCGCGGAGCTGCTTGCCGTTGCAAAGCTGCTGCGCTCGGCGCGGCTGCTGTATGCTTCCGTGCGCGCCTATGCAGACGTTTCGGCGGAGAATATGCGTCTTCTCACCGAGCATCTCGTGTTTGACCGCAGGCTGGAAGAGGAGATCGGGGAAAAGATCTTAAACGAGAACGAGCTCGCCGACCATGCGAGCGCAAGGCTCTTTTCGCTGCGTTCGCAGATCAAACTTTTGGGCGAACGCATCCGCGCGCGCCTGCAAAGCTATCTGACGGGCGAAGAACGCAAATTTTTGCAGGAAGGCATCGTCACCGTCCGCGGCGACAGGTACGTCGTGCCCGTCAAAGCCGAATACAAGCGCAGCATCCGCGGCTTCGTCCACGACCGTTCGCAAAGCGGCGCAACGGTGTTCATCGAGCCCGAAGAGGTGCTCGAAATGAACAACGAGCTGCGCACGCTCATGCTCGACGAGCGGGAGGAGGTGGAACGCATCCTGCTTGCGCTCAGTCATGCGGCGGGCGCGCTCAAAGAGGCGCTCGAACGGGATATGCGCATCCTTGCCGAGGCGGACAGCTACTTTGCCCGCGCCGAATACGCGTACGCCCTCAAATGCGTCAAACCTGCTTTGAACGCGGGCGGCGTCATCGAGATCGTCAAGGGCAGGCACCCGCTGCTCGATCAAAAAACGGCTGTGCCCGTCACCCTTTCGGTCGGGGAAACATATCGCTTCCTTCTCATCAGCGGCGCGAACACGGGCGGCAAGACGGTCACGCTCAAAATGTGCGGGCTCTTTTCGCTGATGAGCGCGTGCGGGCTGTTCGTGCCCGCCGCCGAAGGCACGCGCCTTGCGGTGTTCGACGGCGTATGGTGCGACGTGGGCGACAGCCAGTCCATCGAGGAGAACCTTTCGACCTTCTCTTCGCACGTCGTGCATATCAAAGAGATCTTGCAGCGCGCGACGGCGCGCTCTTTGGTACTCATCGACGAGCCCGGAGGCGGCACCGATCCCGAGGAGGGCGCCGCGCTCGCCAAAGCCGTCGTCAACGCGCTGCTCCGCCGCGGGTGCAGGGGGATCGTGACCACCCACTATTCGGCGCTCAAAGAGTTCGCATACGGGACGGAGGGCATCGAGAACGGTTGTATGGAGTTCGACTCCGCCGATTTCAAACCGCTGTACCGCTTAAAGATCGGCGCACCGGGCGCGTCCAACGCCCTTCTCATCTGTACGCGGCTGGGGCTCCCCGCCGAGACGGTGGAGGAGGCGAAAGGTTATCTTTCGACGGGGGCGCTCGCCTTTTCCGAGACGCTGCGCGCCGCCGAGGAGAGCCGCATCCGCACCGAGGAAGCGCTGCAGACCGCGGCGTCGCTCAAAAAGAGCTGGGAGGAAAAACTCTCCGCGCTCGGCAGGGAGGAGGAGAAATTCCGCGGCGAAAAGGAGCGGTTCTTCACCTCCGCCAAGGCGGAGGCGCGGCGCGTCGTCGCCGACCGTACGGCGCAGGCGGAGGAACTGCTCGCCGAGATGGAGGCACTGTTCAAAAAAGAGCATTATTCGGAAGCCGACCTCATCCGCGCCCGCACGTTAAAGAACAAGATGCAGAACGCTCCCGTCGAGGAGGAACCCGTGCGCGCGGTGCCTGTGAACGCCGCGGCGCTCAAAGTCGGGGATACCGTGCTCGTGGGCAGCATGAACGCGACGGGGACGGTCACCGCGGTCCGCCGCGAAAAGGGCAGCTGCGACGTGCGGGTGGGCGCGCTCCGCGTGAGCGTAAAGCTCTCCGACCTCTATACGCAGGCGGGCGGCGCTTCCCGCAAAAAAGACGTGCAGGTCACGCGCAACCTGAAAGAGCGCCCCGTGGTGCATCTCGAATGCAACGTGATCGGCATGACGACGGCGGAGGCGCTGCCCGAGGTGGAGGCGTTTTTGGACGGCGCGGTGCTCGCGAACCTACAGGAGGTGCGCATCGTGCACGGCATGGGCACGGGAAAACTGCGCGCCGCCATCCACGCCGCCTTAAAAAAGGACAGGCGCGTCGCCTCCTTCCGTCTCGGCGTATACGGCGAAGGGGAGAGCGGCGTGACCGTCGTCACCTTAAAATAGAGGCATAATCGGCTCTCTGCGCCCGTACGATAGTGCGGGAGGCAGCCGATGAAACATCGTTCGCCGCGGGCGGTCGCCCTCGTCACAAACGCGATCCTTGCGCTCGTGCTCATCGTGGTGGGCGCGGTGTGCTTTTTTCCTGCGTCTTCGCACGTTGCGCACGTCAAGGAGCGCGTCGTGTACCGCGGCGCCGCCTTAGACGCCGTTTCGCTCATGTTCAACGTGTATTGGGGGGAGGAGGAAGTCGCCGAGATCTTGTCCGTCCTCGCCGTATACGGCGCGCGCGTCACCTTTTTCGTGGGCGGGAGCTGGGCGGACGATCATACCGCGCTCGTGAGAGCGATGGCGGACGCGGGGCACGAGGTCGCTTCGCACGGGTATTTCCACCGCGACCACGCCGCCCTCGGGTACGACGATAATTACAAGGAGATCAAACGCAGCGTCGATTTTTTATCCGCCGCCAGCGGACAGGAGATCGCACTCTTTGCGCCGCCTTCGGGCGCGTATAACGACGACACGGTGCTTGCCGCCGAGAGCCTCGGCTTAAAAACGGTGATGTGGAGCCGCGATACGATCGACTGGCGGGACAAAGACGAGGCGCTCTGCTATACGCGCGCGACGGAGGGGCTTTCCGCGGGGGAACTCATCCTCATGCATCCCATGCCGCATACCGTCCAAGCGCTGCCGCGCATCCTCGGTTATCTGCGGGCGCACGCCTTAAAAGCAGTGCCCGTGAGCGAGAATCTCGCATAAATCTGCACAGAATAAAAAAAGAGGGTTACCAATGATCCAGACAAAAACACTTTCCAACGGCGTCCGCGTCATCGTCAAACGCATGGAGGGGCTTCTGTCCGTCTCCATGGGCGTGCTCGTCGGGACGGGCGCCGCCTTCGAGAATGACCGCGAAGACGGCATCTCGCACTTTATCGAACACATGCTCTTCAAGGGTACGAAAACGCGCACGGCGTTCGAGATCTCGGACGCGTTCGATTCGCTCGGGGCGCAGGTGAACGCCTTTACGGGAAAGGATATGACCTGCTTTTATTCCAAGGCGACGAGCGATCACGCCGCGGAGGCGTTCGCGCTGCTTGCCGATCTCTTCCTCAATTCCGTTTTTCCCGAAGAGGAGATGGCGCGCGAAAAGGGCGTCGTCGTCGAGGAGATCAACATGGACGAGGACTCGCCCGAAGATCTCTGCCTCGACCTCCTCGCGCGGGCGGCGTTCGGCGGCGAAAATTACGGCAGGAATATTTTGGGCACGGTGCAGAACGTGAACGCCTTCACGCGGGAGGATCTCATCGCCTACTGCGCCGAGCGGTATTGTCCCGAAAATATCGTCGTCTCGTTCGCGGGGAGCATCGACCCCGCGGCGGCGATCGCGCTTGCCGAAGAATATTTCGGCGGCATGGCGCCCACCCGCTTCACCGAGCGGGAAAAGCGCGTCGTGTGGCAGGGCGGGACGCTCTTCAAACAAAAGCCCATCGAGCAGGCGCACTTTGCCGTCGCCTTTCCTTCGGTCAGACGGGAGGACGCCTCCCGCGCCGCCGTGCAGGTGATGAACGCCGTGTTCGGCGGCGGGATGAGCTCGCGCCTGTTCAAACGCGTGCGTGAGGAGCTCGGGCTCGCCTATTCGGTGTATTCCTATTCGACGCATTATCTGGAAACGGGCGTTTTAACGGTGTACGCGGGCGTCAACCCCGCCAAGGCGGCGGACGCCGCGGCGGCGGTGCGCGCGGTCATCCGGGATCTGACGCAGCACGGCGTTTCGGAGGCGGAATTTTTGCGCGGCAGGGAGCAGCTCAAAGCGAGCAGCATCTATTCGCAGGAGAATACTTCCGCGCAGATGCTCCTGTACGGGAAGGAGATGCTGTACAACAACGCCGTGTACGACTTTGAAAAGCGGATGGCGGAGATCTCCGCGCTCACCCGCGACGATATCCTTTCCGTCATCCAAACGAGTTTTGATTTTTCGCGGGCGGCGGTCGCGTCGGTCGGGAACCTCAAAGGTCCCGTCTCGTTATGACGCGCGTTCTCGGGTTTGCGCCCGAATGCCCCGCGGATAGCCGCGTGCTCGTTTTGGGGAGTTTCCCGTCCGTCAAGAGCCGCGCGGAGGGGTTTTATTACGGCAACCCGCGCAACCGTTTCTGGCGGACGGTGTGCGGCTTTTTCGGCGAAGACGTGCCAACGGATATCGAGGGAAAAAAGCAATTTTTGCGCCGCAGGCATATCGCGCTGTGGGATTCGGTGACGGCGTGCGTCATCCGCGCCTCCGAGGACGCCTCCATCCGCGAGGCGGAACGGGCGGACGTTGCGGGGCTCATCCGCGGCACTTCCGTCGGGACCGTTCTTTGCAACGGCAAGGCGGCGCGCCGCTATCTGGACGAGGCGGCGCTGCCGAAGGATATCCGCGTCGAGTGCCTGCCGTCCACCTCTCCCGCCAATCCGCGCTTTTCGGAAGCGGCATGGCACGCGGCGCTCGCCAAGGCGTTTTCGGAGGGATGATGCTTACATATGATGCGGCGCTTTCCGCGCTCTTTGCCAAACAGGACGCGGGATACCGCGCCTTTCATCAAAAACTTTTGAAAAACGACGCCGTCCGCGTGATCGGCGTACGGATGCCCGCGCTCAGAGCGCTTGCCAAGGCGTGGAAGGGGGAATGGGAGGCGGTGCGCGCCTTTCCCGACGAATGGTACGAGGTCACCTTCCTCAAATGCCTGATCGCGGCGCAGATGCCCTTTGAAATGTTCACGGGCGTGGTCGACGGGCTCGTGGGGCTGCTCGATAACTGGGCGGCGTGCGACGGCTTTGCGCCCCGCTGCCTTCAAACGGAGCAGGCGCGTTTCGCGCCGTACATCCTGCGCTATCTTGCGGACGGGCGGGTGTTCGTGCGGCGGTTCGCGCTCACGACGCTGCTGCATTTTTACGTGCGGGAAGGGTGGCTTTCTTTTGTGCTCGATTGCTTGCGGCAGGCGGACACGCGGGAATATTACGTCTCGATGGCGGCTGCGTGGCTGACGGCGGAAGTGCTCATAAAATTCCCGCGGGAAGGGGAGGCGTTCCTGCGCGAAGGGGCGCTCGACAGCGCCACGCATTGCCGCGCCATCCGTAAGGCGTGCGAGAGTTTTCGGATCGACGGGGCGCGGAAAAACGCGCTGCGCGCTTACAAACGGTAAATATTGTCACAAAAATTTGTGACTTCCTTGCATTTCTTTGCGGAAAATGTATTGACAAATGTCCGCGGATAGGATACAATATGAATAAATATACGGCTCCGCACCGCGGGGCAGATTGGAGGATACTATGTACGAGAAAGTATGCAAAATGCTTGCCGATCAGCTTGATATTTCTGCCGATACGATCACGCCCGAGTCCGAAGTCGTCAAGGATCTCGGCGCCGATTCGCTCGACGTCGTCGAGCTCATGATGGCGCTGGAAGACGAATACGGCATCACCCTTCCCGACGGCGAAGTCGAGAACGTGAAAACGGTGCAGGATATCGTCAACATGATGGAAAAACTGCAAAAATAATGCGTAAAGACCCGCCGCATGGCGGGTCTTTTTTTGTGCGCCGGATCAAGGAACATATGCACAAATGCGGCAAAAAACGCTAAATATTGCGTAAAAGGCTTGCCGTAGACCGCAAAATATGGTATAATCGTTTTTGGTTATTCCAAGCATTTTACGGTTGAGAGGACGCTTATGGCACAACAGCATTACGACGCGGGCGATGTCACCATCCTCGAAGGGCTGGACGCGGTCCGTCTGCGCCCCGGGATGTATATCGGCTCAACGGGCTCGCGCGGGCTCCATCATATTTTGTGGGAGATCGTCGACAACGCCATCGACGAGGCGGCGAACGGCTATGCCGACAAGATCGAAGTCCGCCTGTACAAGGACGGGAGCGTCTCCGTCGAGGACAACGGGCGGGGCATCCCCACCGACATCCATCCCAAGACCAAAGTCTCGGGCGTGCAGGTCGTGTTCACGCAGCTGCATGCGGGCGGCAAGTTCGATGAGCATAACTATTCCTTTTCGGGCGGGCTGCACGGCGTGGGCGCTTCCGTGACGAACGCGCTCTCCAAATGGCTGAATGTGCGCGTCAACAAAGAGGGCGACACGTGGGAGATGGGCTTCCGCTCCTATTACGACGAAAAGAAGCAGAAAGTCGAATCGGGCATCCCCGTCGCGCCCCTCAAAAAGACGGGCAAATGCGGCAAGGCGCACGGCACTTTGGTGCATTTCATGCCCGACGATACCGTCTTTTCCTCCGTGCAGTTCCAGCTCTCCACCGTGGAGCACCGTCTGCGCGAGCTCGCCTTCCTCAACATGGGGCTCACGATCACGCTCACCGACGAGCGCATCACGATGAACGAACACGCGGCGCAGGAAGGGGACGACGAGGTGCAGCAGCTCGACCTTCTCGGCGCGACGCAGCCCTATTCGGTGACGTACCGCTACGAGGGCGGCATCGCCGACTTTGCGGCGTACCTTAACGAGGGCAAGAACAAGCTCTATCCGCAGCCCCTCTACTATAAAGGGGAGCGCGACGGCATCTTTGTGGAGTTTGCCATCCAGCACACGGGGGAGTTCACGGAAAACCTCTTTTCCTTCGTCAACAACATCCCCACGCCCGAGGGCGGCTTCCACGAGATGGGGTTCCGCGGCGGCATCACGCGCATGCTC
Source organism: uncultured Clostridia bacterium (assembly GCA_944354085.1). GTDB lineage: Bacteria > Bacillota > Clostridia > Christensenellales > Borkfalkiaceae > Gallimonas. Next base: position 8,780 of record CALVPW010000055.1, read on the forward strand.
AACGACTACGCCCGCGACAACAAGCTCATCAAAGATAAAGATCCAAACTTCCTCGGCGACGACTTCCGCGAGGGCATCACGGCGGTGCTCTCCGTCAAGATGAAGAACGTACAGTTCGAGGGGCAGACCAAGACCAAGCTCGGCAATCCCGAGGCGCGCGCGCCCGTGGAGAGCGTGGTGGTGGAGGGGCTCCGCGAACTCGCTGCCGCCGCCAAGAACAAAAAGACGTTCGACGAGATCATCAAAAAGGCGCAGGGGGCGGCGCGTGTGCGCATCGCGGCGCGCCAAGCCAAAGATACGGCGCGCGCCAAAAACAGCATCGATTCGCTGCAGCTCGTGGGCAAGCTCGCCGCCTGCTCGGGGCGCAAACCCGAGCTCAACGAGCTGTTCATCGTCGAGGGCGATTCGGCGGGCGGCACCGCAAAACAGGCGCGGGTGCGGCAGTTTCAATCCATCCTTCCCCTGCGCGGAAAACCGCTCAACGTCGAAAAAAAGCGGCTCGATCAGGTGCTCGCCAACGAGGAGATCCGTACCATCATCTCGGCGCTCGGCGCGGGTGTGGGGAACGATTTCAACCTCGATAAGCTCAATTATCACAAAGTCATCATCCTTTCGGATGCCGACCAGGACGGTTTCCATATCCGCTGCATCCTGCTCACCTTCTTTTTCCGCTACATGCGCCCCCTCGTGAACGCGGGGCACGTGTACATCGGCATGCCGCCCCTGTATAAGGTGTACAAACAAAACGGCAGCGCGGAGGAGTACGCTTACGACGAGGAGGAGCTGCAGCAGAAGATCGAAAAAGTCGGGCGCGGCTATCTCGTCCAGCGCTACAAAGGGCTGGGCGAAATGAGCGCCGAACAGCTCTGGCGGACGACGATGGATCCCATGCGGCGCAACCTCACGCAGGTGACCATCGAGGACGCCGTCGCGGCGGAGGACATGATCACCACGCTCATGGGCGACAGGGTGGAAGGCAGAAAGGAATTTTTGAACAGAAACGCCAACTTCAACAAAGAGGACGCGTTCATGGACAAAGTCAAATTCAAAAAGGAGGCGGACGATGAAGAGTGAAGAAAAGAAGCAGGAGCCGCAGGGCACCCTGTTCGTCACCCCGCTCGAAGAGGTCCTGCCCTCCGCCATGCTCCCGTATGCGGAGTTCGTCATCCTCGACCGCGCGCTGCCCCGCGTCGAAGACGGGTTGAAGCCCGTGCAGCGGCGTATCCTGTATACCATGTTCGAGATGGGGCTCACGCCCGATAAGCCGCACAAAAAGTCGGCGCGCATCGTGGGCGACTGCATGGGCAAATATCACCCGCACGGCGACTCGTCGGTGTACGATGCGATGGTCCGCATGGCGCAGGATTTCAATATGGGCAGGACGCTCGTCAACGGGCACGGGAACTTTGGTTCGGTAGACGGTGACCCCGCCGCCGCGATGCGCTATACCGAGGCGCGTCTGGAACCGCTCGCGCTCGAACTTCTGCGCGATCTCGATAAGAACACCGTTCCATTTTCGCTCAACTTCGACGATTCGTTAAAAGAGCCCGATATGCTTCCCGGGCGTTTCCCCAATCTGCTGGTGAACGGGGCGTCGGGCATTGCGGTGGGGCTTGCGACCAACATCCCGCCCCACAACCTCGGCGAGGTCATCGACGGCGTCGTCGCCTACATCGACCATCCCAACATCAAATTCAACGAGATGCTCCGCTACATCCCCGCGCCCGATTTTCCCACGGGCGGGTATATCATCGCCAACGAGCTCAACCAGGCGTACAAGACGGGCAAGGGGCGCATCATCCTCCGCG
>CALVPW010000056.1 GCA_944354085.1 uncultured Clostridia bacterium
TTGTCGTTCCCGAGATACGTTCCGAAAAATCCGCTGAATCCGCCCTTTCTGAATCCCGTCGAGCTGCCGCCCTCCCGTTTGAAGCTGGTGCCCGAAGATTCGGGCGTGCCCTCTGCGGGAAGTTCGCGCTTGGGATAGGGTTTTCTCTCGCCGTAGCGGCTGCCGCGGTCGCGGTTGAACTTGCCGCGTGCGCCGCGGTCGTTCGCGTAGCGGCTGCCGCGGTCGCCGCGGTCGCGCTTTTCGAACGGCTTCATGTTCTTGGGAATGATCACCACAAAGCGGGCGGGCTCTTTGCCTTCGCTCTTGGTGGTCACGTCGGGATGATCGACGAGCGCGGAGTGGATGATGCGGCGCTCATAGGGGTTCATGGGTTCGAGACGGACGCGTTTGCCGAGGCGCACCGCCTTTGCAGCGAGCTTGTTCGCCACGCGCTTTAAGGTCTCTTCGCGCGTTTCGCGGTAGTTCTCGCAGTCGACGACGACGCGTTTGTATTCCTTTCTGCCCGTGTTTGCCACGGCGCCCGCGAGCGTCTGCACGGCGTCGATGATCTCGCCGCGGCGGCCGATCACGCCCTTCGCCGAGGGGGCGACGAGCTCGATGACGATCTTCTCGCCCTCGTCCCGCAGCGCGACGGCAACGTCCTCGTCGCCGAGAAGGGGCATGAGCCCTTCCAAAAAGCGCACCGCGCGCTCCCCGTCCGAAAGTTTTTCCTTGACGGTGAGTTTTACCTGCGCGGGCTTGGAGCCGAACAGTTTTTTCTTGCCTTCGTCGAGGATCTCCACCTCGACGTCTTCACGCGCGACGCCGAGCTCTTTGAGCCCCGCCTCGACGGCTTCTTCCGCCGTCTTTCCCGTAAATACGTTTTCCATACCCTTACTTCCTTATCTTTTTACGCTCCCGCGTTTTGTTCCGCAGGAATTATTTTTTCTTGTCTTTGCCCGAAAAACCGTCTCTCTTGTTCTGTTCCGCCTGCTTTCTCTCACGTTCTAAGAGCCATGCGGGTTTGCGCGTGTTCTCTTCGACGATGCGTTTTTCTTCCTTTTTGTTGAAGACGTGCCCGATGATGAGGTTGGAAAGCAGCGTCACGCACAGCGAAACAAGGCTGGAAATGCACATGTAGATGCTGAACGCCGCACTGTACATAAAGGCGAAGAGCGCGTAGATGAGCGGCATGACGATGAGCATGATCTTCTGCGTTCTGGCGCCCTGTCCGTCCGCCGTCTGATACTTGTTGCTCTCCTTTTGGCTCTTCATCATCACGAGCTGAGAGACGACCATGAGCGCGATGGAGAGGAAAATAAGGATAAAGTAGCCGTTGGGCTGCTCCTTTTCCTCGCCGAGCGCAGCGGTCAGATCGTTATAGTTGGCTTCGCTGAGCACGTTGGAAAGCGCGCGCACAGACCCGTCTTCCATCGTGACTTCCACGTTCCCGAAGGAGTCGTGGAAACTCTTATAATCGGGGATGGGGTGATCGTACGAAACGTCGGGATACCAGACGTTCTTGATCCACAAAAAGCCCGCGTCGTTGGCGTCGTACCACGTTTTTGCCGCCTGCGCGCCCAATCCTTTCACATACGAGAGGATGACGGTGCTCTTTGCGTTCCCTTCGGCGGCGGCAAGCGCCGTCTTCGTCTCTTCGGGCACGGCGGATGCGTTTGCAAACCGCGCCTCGTCGATGAGGTATTCGCGTACGACGTTCGTCACGCTCAGGTTATAGCGGTAATAGAGATACTTCTCCTCGTCGGTGGGGGTGACCGTCAGATACAGCGAACTCCCGTTCACGGAGAGCGTATATTCGTTTTCTCCCTCTTGGAAGGGCTCACCGTTCCAAGGGCGCTGTTTTTGTTCGCCGTCCTGCGTCCATACGAGGATATACCCGCTCGGATCGCTGAGGACGATATCGCCTTCTTCGTCCTTCAAGAGCGTATAATCGACGCCTTCCGCCCCGTTTTCGAGCACGGCTGCGTTGTAGCTCTCGGACATCTGCACGAAAAAGTTGAGGTTCGCGTAGTTGGAATAGGCGCGGAACGCCGAGAACGCGACGATGATGATGACGAGCGAGATGATCATGGGCAGACATGCGCCCAAAATGCTGTAACCGTTCTTTTTTTGCAGTTCCAGCATCTTCTGGTTGTATGTCGTCTTATCGTTCGCGTACTGTTTTTGCAGCTTGTCGAGCTCGGGCTGCATCTCGCGCATGATGAGCGTCTGTTTGCGCATCTTGACGCGGTTGTAGATATCGAAAGGGACGGTGATCGCCTTTAAGATGAGCGTAAAACAGATGATGCCCACGCCGATGATGCCCACGCTCTCGATGATGACGCGCACAAAACGACCGAGCCAGTCGAGCCCGATCTCATATCCCTGTTGGAGCAGGGTAAAATCCACGGCGTTGAGAAAATTTACCATACTTTACCTGAGCCACCTGACTTTTCGGTAGGCTTCGGGCGCGGGATCGATGCCGCCCTTGGAAAAGGGATTGCACCGAAGGATGCGCCAGGCGCCGAACAGGATCCCCCTCACGACGCCGAGGTTGTTGATGCACCGCTTGGTATACTCCGAACAAGAGGGGGTATACGGGCACATATGGCGGGAAAGATACTTTTGATAAAAACAAATCAGGCGGATGCAAGCCCCCCTTAAAAAGGGCTTATACACCGTCTTTTTGAGGTATCTCCAATTTTGCGGAAGTATCTTCCTCAGTACGAGTTTCAATCAGCTTTTCCTTTTTGAAAAGCCGCGCAAGGTCCTTCGAAAAAGCGGCAAAGCAATATTCCTTTTGCTGCCGCGGGATAAGAAGGACGGCGCACGGAAGCAACGTTTCCGCCTGCGTGCGGTACGCTTCGCGTAAGAGCCGTTTGATGCGGTTGCGCACCACGCTTTTTCCGTACTTTTTCCCCACGCATACCGCCATCTTTATTTCGCGGTCGGCGCAGTATACAAGGGTCAACGTTTCTGCATGGACGCGCTTCCCGTTTTTTAAGATGCGCGCAAATTCCTTCTTTTTTTTGATCCGAAGGTACTTCATACCGCAGCTTTTATGCGGAGATGTGCTTTCTGCCCTTGTTTCTTCTTCTCTTTAAGGTGTTTCTGCCGCCCTGCGTCTTCATTCTCTGACGGAACCCGTGCACCTTTCTTCTCTGGCGCTTTTTGGGCTGATACGTTCTTTTCATGGTATACTCCTTTTATAATGGCTTACGTTTTTTGATTATAAGAAATTTTTCCGCCTTCGTCAAGCGATTATGCGGCGTTTCTTACGGGTAATATGAGATACAGACTGTCTTTTACGTCCGCATTCTGTAAAATAAAGGGGGAAACGGGTCCGTTGAACGAGATAACGACTTTTTCCTCGTCGAGCGCGCGCAACGCGTCGAGGAGGTATTTTGCGTTCATCGAGATAGTGAGCTCCACGCCCTCTGCCTGCGCTTTGACGCTCTCGTCCACGTTGCCGAAATCGGAGACGGACGTCACTTTCACAAGATCGCCGTCCACCGTCAGGGTGACGAGGTTGTTCTTGTCGCCGCGGATGAGGATGGCGGCGCGCTCCGCGCTCGCGATGAGGTCGTTTTTCTCCACCGTGACGACCGTCGAGAATTGGTTGGGGATGACGTTCTCCTTGCGGATAAAATCGCCCTGATAGAGGCGGGAGACGACGCTCGTCCCCTCGCCCGAAACGAGCATCATGCCGCCCTGTGTATAGAGGGTGATCTCTTCGTCCTCTTTTTCGAGCATTTTTGCGATCTCGGAAAGGGTGCGGGCGGGGCAGATGATGTTCATCTCGCCCGTTTTGGACAAGATCTCTGCCGAAGAGAGAGCCAAACGGTACCCGTCGAGCGCGACCATCTCCAATTTCTCCCCAAAACTCATCAAACATCCTTTCAGGACGGGGCGGGAATCGTCCTGCGCGCAGCAGAACGTCGTTTCGCTGATGATCTTTTTAAGGGCGGACTGCTTCATCGTGAACGAATTTTCGCCGATCTCAAAGTTGATGGCGGGGAATTCTTCGGCGGGAAGGCTCTGCATAAAGGTGCCTGCGTCGCGGTATTTGATCTCCACGCCCTTTTCGCCCGTCGCGATGCACACTTCTTCGCCCGTGAGCTTTCCGATAAAGTCGGCAAAGAGTTTCCCCGGCACGCAGATCTCCCCTTCTTCGAAGATCTCCGCCTTCACCGTCTTGCGGATGGAAAGTTCTCCGTCCGTGGCGAGCAGGGAGACTTCGTCTCTCAGCGCCGTGAGTTTGATGCATTCCATGATGGGCGCGGTGGTGCGCACGGCGCAAGCCTTGCTCACTTTCAAAACGGCTTCCGCGAGAGAAAGCCCGTCGCAAACGAATTTCATGCCTTTTCTCCTCCTGATATCTGAGTATTAAAAGAATCCTACTAATAGTAATAATAATAGGAACCGTGGAATTGTGGACAAGTTTTTTGGCAGAAAAGCTCGTCCGTATTTTTCCTATATTATAAAAGAAAACGGCAAAAAATACAAGCGAATCAGCCGCCTTTTGCAAAAAAAGAAAGGGGGAAAGCATGTTGAAAGCGTGTGAAAGTTTTTGTGGAAAACATGAAGAAAATGGGGAAAGAAAGGTGACAGAGGGCGGGAAAAAAGGGCGGAGAAAAAAAGAAGATAAAAAAAGAAAAAAGTTATCCACAAAGATATACACGCTGTGGAAAACTTTTGCATCCTTCCTCCACAAAGGGTTGAAAAGGCGGGAAAAATGTGCTATAATACCCGTATGTATATGGATTTTCCCGATCTTGCGCGGGCAAAAGCGCTTTTTGAGCAGAATAAAACAACGTTCGAGGCGTTTTATGAGCTTCTGATCGCGTATAACGGACGGTATAATCTGACCGCCATCACGCAAAAAGAGGAAGTTCTCCACAAACATTTTTACGACAGCCTCCTCGGCGAGCCTTATTTTGAACAGGGGGCGGCGTGTGTGGAGATCGGCTCGGGCGCGGGGTTTCCGTCCATCCCGCTCATGATCGTGCGCAGAGACCTTCGCGTCACGCTCGTGGAGAGCACGGGGAAAAAATGCGAATTTTTACGGACGGCGATCAGAGAACTCGGGCTTTTGGGAGAGGTCGTAAACGCCCGTGCGGAGGAACTTGCAAATGATGCGCGCTTCCGCGAACGCTTCGATATCGCGTTCGCCCGCGCCGTCGCGCCGCTTGCTTCGCTGGCAGAGTATTGTATGCCCTTCGTCCGCGTGGGCGGAAAGATGATCGCCTATAAAGGGAGCGCGGAGGAGGACGCCGCGCGGGCGTTCAGTCTCCTCGGCGGCGGAAAGAGCGAATGCGTGCACTACGAATTGCCGCAGCATTACGGCGCGCGGACGCTCGTGCTCGTCAAAAAAGAACGATCTACGCCCTTAAAATATCCCCGCGGACAGGGGAAAGAGCGGAAAGATCCGCTGTAAGAGGAAAATATGGGAAAAATTTGCGCGCTGACGGGGCACAGAGAGCTCATGCAGGGGTTTTGCGTCAATCGCCTCTACGATACGCTGGAAGAGAAGATCTTAAAGGGGTATACCTTCTTCCGCTGCGGGATGGCGCGGGGATTCGATCTCAAAGCGCTCGAATGCCTCGTTGATCTCAGGCAAAAACATGTATTTACCGTCGAGGCGTGTATCCCGTACGCGGGGCACGTGCGCTCCTTTCCGCCCGCGGAACGCGAACTGTATAAAATGCTTTTGAGCTGGTGCGAAGAGCGGACGGTGTTGTTCGCTTCGTATGTGAACGGGTGTTTTCTCGCCCGCGACCGCTATATGGTGGACGGCGCGGATCTGCTGCTCGCCTATTGCATCAGGCAGCAGGGCGGCGCGGCGTATACCGTGCAGTATGCAAAAAAACAGGGCGTTCCCGTCGAGATCTTTTGTTGAAGCGGGCGCGCCCCTTTTTTATGGCGTTTTTTTAAGCCGTTTTGAAAATGCGCATCCCGCGCGGCGCGGTCTATATCAGTTTGATAAAAAAAGAAGTTCTGACAAAATCCGACAAATTTCTCCCCGCTTAGACGGCGTTTTTTTCATTGGACGGCATATACTTGGAAGCGAGGAGAAAGCATGAGTTACGAAAAACGCATCTGCGTCTTAAAACAGATCAAAAAAGGATTCACGGCGGACGGCTCTGCGCTCACGGGCGTCGTGTATGCCGAACGACTGGGCGAAACGCTCACCGTAACGCCGCGCATCGCCAACCTTTCGCCCGTCCGCGACGGGCGGTACGTGCTCTTTTTTTGGGCGGACGGGAAAACGCTGTGTTTTCCGCTCAAAGGCAACGCGCCGCTGCAGGCGGAGAATGCGCCGCGCGTCAAGGGCGGGTTCGCGGCGCTCGTGTGCTTTGCGCGCGGGGGCGAAGAGCCCGTCGCCTTCGGGAGCTGCGGCGCTGCGCCGACGCAGTATCAGACGCTTTTAGAGGCGGGAAAAGCGCAAAAAAAGCAGCCCGCCGTCCCGCTTCCGCCCATCGAGCTGCCCGCGCCCGTATCCCCCAACGTCCCGCATGCGCCCGCCGTGCCCGTCGATCCCCCGCGAGAGGAGCGCGCCGCCGCGCGCTACGACGACGAAGCCATTGCCGACGGCGACTATTTCAGCCGTCCGACGGATGAAGATGGGGGTGCTCCGCGTGAAGGGGCGAAAGAAGGAGCGGCGGCTCTTTGTGATGAAAACGCTTGCGGCGCTCGCCGCGGGTCGCTTACATATTACTACGAAGTCAAAGAAAAGCTCGACGCCGCCTTTGCCGCCTATCCCCCCGACGCAAGCCTATTAAAAGCGTTCCCGCGGTCGGAATGGGTGGATACGGGAAAGGCGCTTCTCGGCATCATTTACAAAGAGGGGATCCCGCGCTATCTTTGCGTGGCGGCAAAAGGAAAAGAGCCGCCGCCCTGCATGAAAGAGAACGCCGTTTTCGTTTTGGAGGACGCGTTTTGCGAGGAGGGTTTTTGGGTGGTCTTTCAGAACGCCGATACGGGCGAGTACGAAAAAACCGAGAAAGACGGGTAAAAAAAGCCCGTCTTTTTTGCGGCGCGGCGTACAAAAAAAAACAGGAAATTTTCTTTGACATCTTGCAAGAAGCGTGATATACTGTATAAGCCCGAAAATTCGGGAACTTACGAGCGAAAACCATTTCCCAAGGAGGAACGTATATGGCATATCCCACCAAGAACAAAAAGGTCATCGCCTTTGTGGAAGAGAGCGCCGCACTCACCTGCCCCGATCAGATCGTCTGGATCGACGGGAGCGAAGCGCAGCTCGAAGCGCTCCGCAAAGAGGCTTGCGCCACGGGCGAGATGATCGAACTCAACCAGGAAAAACTCCCCGGCTGCTACTATCACCGCACCGCCGAGAACGACGTTGCCCGCGTGGAAGCGCGCACCTTCATCTGCTGCCGCGAGAAGGAGAACGCAGGTCCCACCAACTATTGGATGGATCCCAAGGAAGCGTATAAAATGTGCTACGATATCGCCCGCGGGAAGATGAAGGGCCGTACCATGTACGTGATCCCTTACTCGATGGGCATCGTCGGTTCGCCCTTTTCCAAGATCGGCATCGAGCTCACCGACTCCATCTACGTCGTTTTGAACATGGCGATCATGACCCGCGTCGGCACCGACTGCTACGACGTTTTGGGCGAGAACGGCGACTTTATCAAAGGGCTGCACTGCAAGTGCGACGTCGATCCCGAGAAGCGCTATATCATGCACTTCCCCGAGGACGATACCATCATCTCCGTCAACTCCGCATACGGCGGCAACGTGCTGCTCGGCAAAAAGTGCTTTGCGCTGCGCATCGCTTCCTTCCTCGGCAAGAAAGAGGGCTGGATGGCGGAGCACATGCTCATTTTGGGCGTGACCTATCCCGACGGCAAAAAGAAGTACCTCGCGGCGGCGTTCCCGTCCGCCTGCGGCAAGACCAACCTTGCCATGCTCATTCCCCCCAAACACTATCTCGAAAAGGGATATAAAGTGGAATGCGTGGGCGACGATATCGCATGGATCCGCGTGGGCAAGGACGGACGTCTTTGGGCGGTCAATCCCGAGAACGGCTTCTTCGGCGTCGCGCCCGGCACCAACGAAAAGAGCAATCCCAACGCGCTCGCCGCGACCAAAAAGAACACCATCTTCACCAACGTCGCCATCGATCCTTCGGATAACACGGTGTGGTGGGAGGGGCTCACCAAACCCGCGC
>CALVPW010000057.1 GCA_944354085.1 uncultured Clostridia bacterium
TCTTCATGATCGAGCGGAAATACGCGATCTTGTCTGCACCCGTCTCCACGTTGATATACAGCGAGGAAGTGTGGCCGAGCCCGCCGTCCTTGATGAGGCGGTCTGCTTTTGCGACAGCCTCCTCAAAAGTCTCCGCCTTATACATGGCGAGGACGGGCGAAAGTTTTTCGTGCGCGAACTCTTCGGAAAGCTCGACAGACTCGACTTCGCCGACGAGCACTTTGCTGCCCGCGGGCGCCTTGAATCCGGAGAGCTCCGCGATCGTGCAGGCGCTCTGACCGACGATCTTCGCGTTGAGCGCGCCGTTGATGATGATGGTCTTTCTCACCTTTTCCGTCTCGTCGGGGGTGAGGAAGTATGCGCCGCGCAGCTGCATCTCCTTCTTGAACGCGTCGTACACGTCGGCAAGGACGATGGTCGACTGCTCGGAAGCGCAGATCATACCGTTATCGAAGGTCTTGGAGTGCAGGATGGAAGAAGCCGCAAGTTTGATATCCGCCGACGAATCGATGATCGCGGGCGTGTTGCCTGCGCCGACGCCGAGCGCGGGTTTCCCCGAGGAATACGCCGCTTTGACCATGCCGGGGCCGCCCGTTGCAAGGATCATATCCGCTTCGCGCATGATCATGCCGGAAAGCGGGACGGTGGGCTGATCGATCCAGCCGATGATATCTTCGGGCGCGCCTGCCGCGACGGCGGCTTCGAGGACGACTTTCGCCGCCTCGATGGTGCACTTCTTTGCACGGGGGTGCGGCGAGATGATAAGGCCGTTTCTCGTCTTTAAGCAGATGAGCGACTTGAAGATCGCAGTCGACGTGGGGTTGGTCGTGGGGATAACCGCAGCGAGCACGCCGATGGGCTCTGCGATGCGGGTGAGACCAAAACCCTCGTCACGCTCGATGACGCCGCAGGTCTTGGTGTCTTTATACGCGTTGTAGATGTACTCCGACGCGTAGTGGTTCTTGATGACCTTGTCTTCGACGACGCCCATGCCCGTCTCTTCCACTGCCATCTTTGCGAGAGGGATACGCATCTTGTTCGCCGCGACCGCCGCAGCAAAGAAGATCTTATCGACCTGCTCCTGCGTATAGGTCGCGAACTTTTCCTGTGCCGCACGGACGCGCGCAAGCATCTTCGCGAGCGATTCCTCATCGTTGACGATGAAATCCTTCATGTTCTACCTCCGTTTTGATCTCCCGTTTTTATTGATCTTCGGCACCTTCGCCGCACAGTGCGGCGAGCGATACCGCCAAATCCTCATATCTTACCGCGATCCCCTCGGGCACGTGCAGATGCACGGGCGCAAAGTTTAAGATCGCCCCGATCCCCGCCGCGACGATCTCGTCGCACGCCTCCTGCGCGGCGCTCCGCGGTACGGTCAGGATGGCGACGCGGACGGAAAAGCGGCGCGCGATCTCTTTGAGCTGTTCCATCGGGTACACGGGCTTTCCCCCCACCGCCCCCACTTTGGCAGGCGATGCGTCGAATGCCGCGATCACGTGGATGCCGTAATTTTCGAACCCTTCGTACGCGAGGATCGCCCTTCCGAGCCCGCCCGCGCCGACGATCACTGCGTTCGCCCAGCGGTGATAACCCAAAAATTTTTCGATATCCTCGATAAGAAGTTTGATCTCGAAGCCGAAGCGCGGCTTCCCGGGACGCGAGGAGACGAGCGCCAGATCCTTGCGGACGCCGACCGCCGAGAGCCCCATGTCCTTTGCGATCGCCGCGGAAGAGACGTACTCCACGCCCTTCCCCGCTTCGCCTTTGAGATACCTCAAATATGCGGGCATGCGCGATTCGGTCGCTTTGGATACCGCAGCTTCGCCGTGTTTCATGCCCAGCTCCTTCCGATCTCAATCGATAAATTTTTATCGATTCTTATTCTACCAAATTTGCGTGCGAATGTCAACTGTTTGGAGGCACTTTCTCGCCGCCGCGCACCGATTTTTTTGCACGCCGCAAAGCGGACGGACGCGCCTGACTACATTATATATGATGTGCGGAAATTTTTCAAGTCTTGCGGCAAAAAAAATTCCGCGCGGAATGCGCGGAATGCGGTCAGTCGAGTGCGGCGAGGCTCTCTTCCGTCTTCTTTTTCATATCAAGGAATTTTTCGAGCTTGGCGCGCTCGTCGTCGACGAGTTTTTTGGGCGCCTTCGCGACAAAATTATGGTTGGCGAGCTTGCCGCTGGCGCGCGCGATCTCGTCGACGATGCGGTCGAGCTCCTTTTCGAGGCGCGCTTTCTCCTTTTCGAGATCGACGAGTTCGCCGAGCGGGATAAAGATCTGCCCTGCTTCGCAGACGGCGGAGACGACCTTCTCCCCCGCTTCCGCCCCGCCCGCAACAAAGCTGACTTCGCTCGCGCCCGCAAGGCGCAGGATGGAGCTTTTATTGAGCGCGATGAGACGCTTTGCCTCGGTCGCAAGGAAGACGTGCACCTTGCGCGAAGGCGGGCAGTTGACCTCCACCTTCATCGCGCGGACGCTGCGGATGAGGTCGATGACGGCTTCGAACGCCTTCGCCTCCTTTTTGTAGGCGAGACGGGCGTTGTAGCGCGGATAATCGGCGCGGATGATCATGCCGTGCGTCCCGGGGAGATAGGAATAGATCTCCTCCGTCACGTACGGGATAAAGGGATGCAGGAGACGGAGCGCGTTTTCGAGGACGAACACGAGCACGCCGAGCGCCCCTTTGCGCTTTTCGGCATCGTCGCCGTACAGCGCGGGCTTGGAGAGCTCGATATACCAATCGCAGAAGTCGTTCCACATAAAGTCGGTGAGGATATCCGCCGCGATGCCGAGATCGAACTTGCGCAGCGCCGAATCCACCCCGCGGATGCAGCCTTGCAGGCGGGAGATGATCCAGCGGTCGGCGGGCTGCAATCTGATCTCGGAGAGCGCGGGCACCGCCGCATCCTTCACGTTCATGAGCACGAAGCGCGAAGCGTTCCAGATCTTATTGATAAAGTTGCGCGCCGCCTCGACTTTGGCATCGGTGAAGCGGGTATCGTTCCCGGGCGCAACGCCCGTCACGAGGGAGAGACGCAGCGAATCGGCGCCGTATTTGTCGATGATCTCCAAAGGATCGATGCCGTTGCCGAGCGATTTGGACATTTTCCTGCCCTGCTCGTCGCGCACGAGACCGTGGATGAGCACGTCGCGGAAGGGCACTTTTTCGGTATGCTCGATGCCCGAGAACATCATGCGCATCACCCAGAACGGGATGATGTCGTACCCCGTGACGAGCACGTCGGTGGGATAAAAATAGCTCAGGTCGGGCGTTTCGTCGGGCCAGCCGAGCGTGGAGAACGGCCAGAGCGCCGAAGAGAACCACGTATCGAGCACGTCCTCGTCCTGTTTGAGGTGCGACCCGCCGCACTTGGGACAGACAGCAGGCTCTCCCTCGCGCGTGCAGACGGCTTCGCCGCAGTCCTCGCAGTACCACACGGGGATGCGGTGCCCCCACCACAGCTGGCGGGAGATACACCA
>CALVPW010000058.1 GCA_944354085.1 uncultured Clostridia bacterium
GCGCCCGCCCTTGCGCTCGCCAATGCGATCGCGTGTACGGAAGGGGACGCCTTCGAATATCATATCGTCGCGTCTTCCACCATCACGGCGCGGGTCACGGGCGAAGATCCCGAGGCGGATTTTTGCATCCTGCCCGTGAACGCCGCGGCAAAACTGTTGGGCACGGGCGAGACCTATCAGATGCTCGGCACCGTCACCAACGGGAACATGTATCTTCTGACCACGGGCGACGCGCCCGCCATCGAGGATGCGGACGATCTTTCTCATCTTGTCGGCAAGACGGTGGGGGTCGTGCAGCTCACCAACGTGCCCGGGCTCACCTTCCGCTGCGTCCTCGAGGCGAACGATATCGCCTATCAGATCTTGGGCAACGATACCGCGGCGGCTGCCGATAAGGTCAACTTAAAAGCCATTCAGGATGCTTCGACGGGCGTGGTGCCGAACGGCGGCTGCGATTACTATCTCTGCCCCGAACCTGCCGCTTCCGCCAAGATCAAAGGGACGCAAAACAAACCCGTTCGCTTCCGCCTTGCAGGCAGCTTGCAGACGCTCTACGGCGAAAACGGCTACCCGCAGGCAGTTATGGTGGCGAAGAAGTCTGTCATCGATTCGGACGCCGCGGCGGTCGGCAAGATGCTCGAATATATGCGGGGGAGCGCGGCGTACCTCGGAGGGGCGGATGCGGCGTATGTCGTCGAACTGCTTGACGGGCATTATACCGACGGCATGACCCCCTCGCTGAATGCAAACAACCTCACCAAAGAGGTCATCGCAAATTGCTCGGTGGGCTTTACCGAGGCGAAGGACTGCAAAGCGCGCGTGAACGCCTTTTTGGCGGAACTCATCGCCGTGAGCCCCGATTTCACCAAAACGGTGGCGGACGCCTTCTATTACGCAGGGTAAATGGTCAAAAAGAACGTCATTTTTTCGGCGGCAGCCGTCGCGCTCCTCATTCTCGTGTGGATCGCCGCCTACTTTCTCGTGCGGAACGATTATGTGCTCCCGTCCTTTTGGGAGACGCTGCGCGAAACGGGACGCCTCCTCGGGGAAGCGTCCTTTTGGCGCGCGCTCGGGAACACCTTCCTGCGCACGCTCCGGGCGTTTTTGGGTTCCTTTGCGGCGGGGGTGGCGCTCGCCGTGCCCGCGCACTTAAAACGCGGGGTGCGCGCGTTTTTGGCGCCCGTCATCTCTGTTTTGCGGACCCTTCCCACGATGGCGATCATCTTGATGCTGCTCTTGTGGACGACGCCCGCCGCCGCGCCCGTCATCGTGGCGGCGCTCGTGCTCTTTCCCGCCGTATATGCCGCCGCGCTCGCCTGTCTCGACGAGGTGGGGGAGGAATACGGCGAGCTCACCCGCGCCTTCCGCGTGAATATCGGGCGGCAGATCGGGCGGATGTACCTGCCGCTCGCCGCGCCCGTGATGCTGCGCCAGAGCGGTTCGCTCTTTTCGCTGGGGCTCAAGGTCGTCATCTCGGGCGAGGTGCTCGCCGCGACCTTCCGCTCGCTCGGCGGGATGATGCAGGAGGCGCAGCTCTTTTTGGAAATGCCGCGTCTGATGGCGCTCACCCTCCTTGTGGTCCTTTTGGGCTTTTTGCTCGAGGGGCTGTGCTTTGCCGCATATCGTCTGATCGTGAGGTGGCGGGAATGAAACTCGAACACGTTACAAAGCGCTACGGCGACCGTCTCGCGCTCGACGATCTTTCGCTTGAGCTCGAGGAGGGGCGCATCACCGCCATCCTCGGCGAGAGCGGCGCGGGCAAGACGACGCTTTTGAATATCCTTGCGGGACTTGTTCCCTGCGAGGGGACGGTGGAGGGCAGGAAGGACTTTTCCTATCTCTTCCAATCGCCGAAACTTCTTCCCAACCGCACGGCGGAGGAAAATCTCCGCTTTGTCCTGCCCAAAGGAGCGTGGGGGAAGATCGGCGCCATGCTCGAAAAAGTCGGGCTCAAAGGACGCGAAAAGTCGTACCCGCAGCAACTTTCGGGCGGGGAACGGCAGCGCGTCGCCATTGCGCGGGCGTTTTTGTACCCGCACGAGATCTTGCTGATGGACGAGCCGTTCTCCTCGCTCGATCTTTCGCTCAAACGCACGCTCATCGCGCTCGTCTTCGATTTATGGCGGGAGCGGCGGCAGACGATCGTCTTCGTCACGCACGACGTGCACGAGGCAGCCATGCTCGCGCACCGCGCCGTGGTGCTCCGCCGCGGCAGGCTTGTTTTCGACCTGCCCGTGGACGGGGAGCGCGACTTTCTTGCCCATCCGCCCTGCGAACGCGAACTTTCCCGCGCGCTGCTCTCTCCCGACGAACGAACGCCTCCCGCAGGCGGTCGTGAAATCCTCTCTTAGAGAGGATTTTTTTATTGCGTGATTTTTTCAAAAAAATTTGCGTAAAATAAGAAAAATGTCATACATTTTGTTGACAGGCAGTATAAAAGGTGTTACAATCATGCTGTCATAAAAATTCGTTACACATGCGGCGTCGCCGCGTCGGAGGAATATGGCACGCAAACAGAAGCAGACCGAGGAAGGTCTGCACGCCATCGAGAATGAAAAGCGTCCCCGCGTCATCAAAAAGAAACGGGGCGGGATCCGCTTAAAATCAAAATATCATCGCCGCATCACCAAGGTGCTGGCGAGCTTTTCCGTTGCCGCCGTGCTCACCGTCGGCGTATTCGGCGTCAACGCGCTCTTTTTTAAGGAGAGCGCGCCCAACGTCGTCGACGAGGGGTTCGTCACCGTCGCCTATCCGCTTCCGGAGGACGGCTCCACGCCCGATATGCACTCCGCGCTCGAAAATATCGGCTACATGAACACCCGCCTCATGGGGCAGGACAATTGGTATTCGGAGATGCGCGGCGTCGTCGATACCATGCTCCAACAGCAGGTGAGCACCTTCAAGCAGTTCTCTGACGACGTTCTCATCCAGACGGATATCACCACTTCGAGCATGGTCAACTCGGCGCGGCAGTTCTGTTACGTGGGCGACCGCGTCATCTGGCGCGAAGCTGCGGGCGGCGCTTCCACGTACGACGGCATCGATACGCCCTGGAAGGAGGGCGAGCCCTACGCCAACATGCTCGTCGACGACTTCAAAAAGGTGAACGGGCTCCCCGGGACCTCCTTTTCGGTGTACGTCATCAACGAGGAGACGCTGCTTTCCGCCGACGAGGTGATCGACAACGGCGACGGCACCTATTCGCAGACGTACTATCTCGATCCCGCGACAGACAAGGCGCCCGCGTATTACGTCAATCAGATGAAGTCGACGGGCGGGCTGACCTCGCTGCCCACCTTCGAATACATCACCGTCACCTATACGTTCGATGCCACGTGGCAGGTGCTGCGCTCGGACATCGACGAAAAGTATACGGCGACGATGGGCGTTTCCGTCGGCTGCAGCGCTTCGTATACGACGGTCTACGAATACGACACCCAAAAAGCGGTGTCCGACGCCTACGACACCTACTTCAAAAATTACGCCGATAAGCCGACGAGCGACGTGCCGCCCGTACAGCAGATCACGGCGGCGAACTGCCTTGCGGGCGCTTTCGGGCCCGTGATGGAAGGTCCCGTCACGTTCTCGCTCGATCTCACCATCGGCAAAACGCCCTTAAAGGGGCTCGCTTATGTGGATGCGGCGGCGCTCATGGCGGAGGGCGATATCTCCGATCTTGTCCTCCGCGCGAACTTCGGCAATATTTTCGTGGGGCTGGAAGGGGGCGAGGTGCGCCTCGCCTACGGGAACGGCGTCAAGGGGAAGGCGAACCTCGCTGCTCTGACGGAGCTTCTTTCGTCCTATCTGCCCGCAGGCGATATCTCGTTGGATACCGACGCGCTCACGGAGCAGCTCGGCGCGGGAGAACTCACCGTGTCCGAGGACGGGACGCGCGCCACGCTCGACTCCACCCTCTCTTTGATGGGGCTGGAACTTCCCCTGCGCTTTGCATTCAACATCGGCGAAAACAACGCCGTCTCGCTCGATCATATCGCGGCGGCGCTCCGCTTGGACGGCACGGACGTTACGGTGCGCGCCGCCTTCGGGGAAGGGGACGTTGCGCTGCCTGCGGGCGATTACGTCGATCTCGTGCCGTATGCCGAAGGCGTCCTTGCGATGATCGAAGGCAAACAGCTCACCGTCGGCGTAAATTATAAAAGCGAAACGTTTGCCGTCGCGGGGTCGCTCGATATCGATTTCAAGGATGCTTTCAAGCTGGACGGCAGTCTCGATCTCACCGTAGCGGGCGTCACCAAGCGGGTGGATCTCGCTTTTGACGGGACGTATGCGTACGTCGATCTCGACGGCGTCAAAATGAAAGCGAATGCGGCGGATGCGGTCGCGCTCATCATGCAGCTTGCGGGCGCGGAACTTCCTTCCGCAGAGCTGTCGCTCGGGCTGGAAG
>CALVPW010000059.1 GCA_944354085.1 uncultured Clostridia bacterium
ATGCGGCACATGCGGCGCATCCTCGGCGGCTGCCGCGCCAAGGTGTGTTTGCTGCTCGACGGGACGGCGCATCCGCGCCCGATCGCCGACCCGTGGTATACGGGCGACTTTGACGAAACGTACCGCGACGTGACGGAGGGCTGCACGGCGCTCCTTCACGCGCTGACGGAGAGAAAATAACATGCAAAAATTCACGCCGCTCCCGCTCGGGAGCATCACGATGACGGACGAATATCTTTGCAACGCGCTCGAAAAGGAGACCGCCTATCTGACCTCGCTCGAAGAAGGGCGTTTTTTGGCGGGCTTTTACGAGAACGCGGGCATCCGCACGCCCTACGTCCGCTACGGTGGATGGGAAGGGCTCCTCATCGCGGGGCACGCGGTGGGGCACTATCTTTCGGCGCTCGCGCAGGCGGTCGCGTCCCGCGGCGTGGACGAACGCGTCCGTGAAAAGCTGCGCAAAAAGATGCGCCGCATGATCGAGGGGCTTGCAGCGTGTCAGCGCGAGGACGGATTTTTGTGGGCTGCGCCTAAAACGGCGGCGGGATATCCCGAATCGCAGTTCGACGCCGTCGAGCGCGGCGAGACCAACATCAAAACGCAGGCGTGGGTGCCGTGGTACACCATGCATAAGCTCATTGCGGGGCTTTTGGATTGTGCCGTCTGCGGCGGCTAGCCGCTGGCGCTCACGGTGGCGGAAAAGCTGGGCGGCTGGGCTGCGCGGCGGGCGCTCGGATGGGATGCGCAAACGCAAAAAGCCGTGCTCGCGGTGGAATATGGCGGCATGAACGACTGCTTGTATGAGCTCTATGCGCATACGGGGAATGCGCTCTATGCCCGCGCCGCGCACGTTTTCGACGAGGAAGCGCTTTTTGACCTCATCTTCACGGAGGGGAAGGACGTATTAAAGGACAGGCATGCCAATACGACCATCCCCAAAATCATCGGCGCGTTCAAGCGGTATTGCTATCTCCACGGGAAAAAGTTCGACGGGGAGACGGTGGATGCTTCCCGCTATCTGCGCGTTGCCGAGGCGTTTTTCCGCATGGTCGTCGCGCGGCATACCTATGCGACGGGCGGCAATTCCGAGTGGGAGCACTTCGGCGCCGATTTTATCCTTGACGGCGAGCGCACCAACTGCAACTGCGAAACGTGCAACGTGTACAATATGCTCAAACTTGCGCGCCTCCTTTTTTGCGAGACGGGCGACAAGGCGTATTGCGATTATTACGACAACGCGTTCACAAATTCCATCCTTTCGTCGCAAGATCCCGAAACGGGCATGACGACCTATTTTCAGCCCATGGCGGGAGGGTTCTTTAAGGTGTTCTCCCGCCCGTACGATCAGTTCTGGTGCTGTACGGGCAGCGGGATGGAAAACTTCACGAAAGCGGGCGACAGCGCCATATACGCCTGCGGGACAGACTTTTATATCGCACAATACCTTTCGATGCGCATGGAACATAACGGGACCGTCCTGTGCGTGGAGGCGGGGTTCCCGTTTTCGGATACGGCGGTCATCCGCGTCGGGAAGGCGCGCGCGCCGTTCACGCTTTTCTTGCGTGTGCCCGATTGGGCGGCGGGTGCGCCGCAGCTGAAAAAGAACGGCGCCGCATGTGAGGCGGCTGTGCGGGACGGGCGTATCGCCGTCGAGGTGCGGGCGGGCGACGAGCTTTCGCTGCGCATCCCCGTGGGCGTCCGCCTGTGCGGTCTTCCTGACGCTGCCGATACCTTTGCGTTCGCCTATGGCGGCGCGGTGCTCTCGGCAGACCTCGGCTGCGAGGATATGCGCGTCACGGAAACGGGCGTGGGCGTGAGCATCCCCGCGCGGCGCATCATGTCTTCCGAACGCGTCTATTTTCCCGATGTTCAGGACGTTTTATCGCACCCCGCGCGCTATCTCGTCCGCCGCGGCGACACGTTCGAACTGACGGGCGGGGACGTCGGGTACCGCTTCGGATTGCATTACAGGCGCTACCGCGAGCGGTACGCGATCTATTTTAAGCTGCGCGAGGGCGAGCGGGAGCCCGAACGCGTGCTGCGCGAACCGATCGATACCGTACAGCCGGGGTACGGGCAATACGAGACGGACGAGCTGCACGCGCTCCGCGAGGCGCATTCCGTTTCCGTCACGGCAGACGGGACGTGCCGCTATGCCAAAGCGGGCGGGGCGTTCGAATATGATATGCGCGTTTCCTTGGCGGGGGACAATACGCTTTCGGTGGGGCTTTTGCGCGCCGATAACCATAAACCGCTCACCATTGAAGTGGGCGGTGAAACGGTGTTCGAGGGGCACGTGCTCGATACGATGAGCGACGAGCCATTCTACCGCCGTGAATTTTTGCTGCCTGCGGCGCTCGTAAAGGCGCATGTGCGCTATAAAACGGTGAACGGGGAAAGCGTTCCCGTGATCGGCGTGCGTTTTTCGGGCACGGAGACGGAGGAAAGCGCCCGCATTTGTGAATTTATTTATATGTACGAAGAAAAGCAGCCATGACCCTTTACAAAGCGCGTTGAATGTTGTATAATAAAAGAAAGGGAGAAAGATGATGAGGACGCACGAATCACAGGAAATGTATCTTGAGACCATCCTTCTGCTTCGGTCGCGTAAGGCGAACGTCCGTTCCGTGGACGTGGTGGAAGAACTCGGCTATGCAAAATCGAGCGTTTCGCGCGCGGTCAATCTGCTGCACAAGAGCGGGCTGATCGAGATAGACGGGAACGGCGATATCACGCTGACGCCCGCGGGACAGAAAAAGGCGGAGGATATCTATGCCAAACACCGCGTTTTTACCGAGGCGTTCATCAAGATGGGCGCGCCCGAGGCGCTGGCGGAGGAGGACGCCTGCCGCGTCGAGCACGTCGTTTCGGACGAGCTGTTCGAGATCATCAAAAATTATTTTTCCATACGGTGAGATACCAAAAAGGGGGCGCCCGCATAGGCGCCCCTTTGGTTTTGCAGAATGTTATCGTTCGGCGTGCGGCAGAGAGAGGAGCACGTCGAAAAAGGCGGGGAAGGTCTTTTTGCAGCAGTCGGGATCGCGGATGGTCACGTTTCCCGTCATTGCGCCGACGAGTGCAAACGCCATCGCGACGCGGTGATCGCCGTATGTCTGGATGACGGCTTTGCGCGGCGGGGCGGGAAAGATGGTCACGCCGTCTTCCCGCGCTTCGACGGGCACGCCGAGGCGGGTCATGTTTTCGCAGATGGCGCGGATGCGGTCGCATTCCTGACGGCGGATATGCCCGACGCCGCGGATACGCGTCGGGGTCGCGGCGAACGGCGCGAGCGCCGCCAACGTGAGCGCCTGATCGGAAAAATCGCGCATATCGGCGTCACAACCCGTGAACGAGCGCACGCTGCTTGCATCTGCAAGGATGCCGTCGGGCGTATCGTGGATGCGGACGCCCTTTTCCTCCAAAAGAGATAAGAACTTTTTATCGCCTTGCAGCGTATCCGCATGGATGCGGGGGACGCAGACGCGTGCGCCAAAAAGCAGCGCGAGCGCGTAAAAATAGCATGCGCCAGAAAGGTCGTTCTCCACTTCGTAAGCATCAGGAAAACGGGCGGAAGGGGTCACCGTCAGCGTGTCGCCTTCCCGCGTCACCTGCGCTCCGAAGGCGCGGATCTGGCGGATGGTCATTTGGATGTAGCTCCCGTCCGTGCGGCTTCCCGTCAGATGCACGGTCGCGGGGCGCAGGCACGCCGCGGCGAGCAGTACCGCGCTCGCGTATTGCGTGGAGCGGTCGGTATCGAGGGTGAACGAGGCGGCGATATTGCCGTCCGAATGCAGGACGAAGGGGTAATGTCCGCGTTCGCCGCGGTATTCGATGCGGGCGCCCGCCGCTTCGAGCGCGGGCAGGATCTCTGTGGGGCGCGCCTGCATCTGCGCGGATGCCGTCATCTCGTAGCAGCCGCCCGCGAACGCGAGGAAGACGGGCAAAAAGCGCGCCGCGGTGCCTGCCGAGCGCACGTCGAGCGAGGCGCGGCGTACGGGCGGGATGCGGCAGCCGCAGACGGTATACCCGTCCCGTTCCCGTATGACGGAAATGCCGAGCGCGGCGAGGCAGCCGAGCAGCGCCTCGGTATCGTCGGCACAGTCTCCGCACAGGATGCGCATCCGCTTGCCGGAAAACGCCGCGAGCAGCAGCGCGCGGTTGAGAAGGCTCTTGGATGCGGGGACCGCGGGGGTCATCATATCGTTGGTAAGACGAAGTTTTGGGATGAGCAGCTCGTTCATGATAAAATTATACCGCGGCGCGGGCGGAAAGTCAAGAAAAACACCTTTTGCTGCGGCAAAGCGAGGAAAATCTTCTTGAAAACGGCGGACGGATATGGTATAATATCTGCATGGAAGCGTTGCAGTATAAGATCGTGCGCAGCCGCCGCAAGACGCTGTCGGTATCCGTGTCCCGCACCGGCGAAGTCGTCGTGCGGGCGCCGCTCGCCGCGCGCGACAGCGAGGTGCAAGCCTTTGTCCTGCGCCACGTCCGCTGGATCGAGGCGCGGCGTGCACGTCTTGCCGCAAACAAACTCGATCTCAGCGACGGCGCCGTTGTAACGCTGCTCGGCGTGCCGTATACGATCGCCGAAGGCCCGCCGCGCATCCGCAGCGGCGTGATCACGCTTCCTCGCGAGGGAAGGGAGGCGGCGCTCACGGCGTTGCTGCGTCCGTTCGCAAAAAGCGCCGTAACGGCGCTCGTAAACGAATATGCGGCGCGGTACGGTTTTACCTACCGCAGCATCCGCATCACTTCGGCGCGCGGGCGGTGGGGCTCGTGCAACGCGCGGGGCGCGCTCGCCTTTTCCTTTCGTACGGCGTTTTTGAGCGAAGAACAGCTCCGCTACGTCGTCGTGCACGAACTTTGTCACACAAAAAGGCTCGATCACAGCGCGCTTTTTTGGCGGGAAGTGGGGGCGATCCTGCCAAATTATATCAAAGTGCGGCGTTCCCTTCGGGCGGCGTCTGTCGTGATGGATCGCCTGTAAAGGGCGTTAAAGTGCAAAAAATCAGAGAATACATAGTACTATGCGTGTCATAATACCGCAAAAACAAGTCAAAAACGGAGGTGGAAGGTGAAGATCGTCGTATACGGGCTCGGGATCATCGGCGCGTCGCTTGCCGCGGCGCTCAAAAAAGCGGGGCATCTTGTGCTCGGAAAGAACAGGAGCCGTGCGCCCGTGGCGTATGCGCTCGAGCACGGGATGATCGACGGCGAAGCGGACGGCTTCGAGGGGGCGGACGTCGTCTTTTTGGCGCTCCCGCCGCGCGTCGCCATCGCTGCGCTCGAAGAGCGCTTTCCGCAGGGATGCATCGTCGCCGATATCTGCGGCGTCAAACAGCCGCTCGAAGAGGCGGCGTTCTCCAAGCCGCGCGCATATCGCTATGTCGGAACGCATCCGATGGCGGGGAAGGAGACGTCCGGCATCCGCTCGGCGAGCGAAACGCTCTTTTGCGGCGCGAACCTCGTTCTGACGCGCGCCCCCGAGACGGATGAAGGGGCGCTTTGCGTTCTCCGCGCGCTCGCTGCGGACGCGGGGTTCGGGCGCATCATCGAGTGCACCGCCGCCGAGCACGACAGGATGATCGCGCTCACGTCGCAGCTCGCGCACGTCGTTGCCAACGCCTATGTGACGAGCCCGCTCACGGAGCGCTGCGTGGGCTTCACGGGCGGGAGCTTTCAGGATATGACGCGCGTCGCGCCCGTTGACGAATACGTCTGGGCGGAGCTCTATTGCATGAACCGCACGGCGCTGCTTAACGAGATCGACCGTATCTCGGCGCGGCTCAAAGACTTCCGCACGGCGCTCGCCGCTTCCGACGAGGAGGCGCTCAAAGCGCTCCAACGTGAGGGCAAGGCTTGCTTTGCGGCTTTTTTCCAAAAGAATTAGGGGATATTCGTTCAAAATGTCTTCCAATTCATTTACAAAAGCGCTTTTTTGTATTATAATATAGAAAATGAAGTTGTGTGAAACGGAGATCGTTACCTTCACGGACGGGCATCGCAGCTGTTTTCGTGCCCGCGGCACGCTGACCGAAGCGGACGGCGCGCTGCGCGTAAGTTACCGTGACGAGGGCGACCTCGTGACCCTTACCGTGCGCGGCGGTGAAGTCTGCATGCTGCGGGAGGGGACGCTGTCCGCCGCCTTTTCAGAGGGGGAAAGGACCGCGATGCGCTTTTTGGCGGCGCACGGGGAGGTCCCGCTCACGACGGAGACGCTCCGCGTCCGCAGGACGCATCTCGGCGTATGCATACATCTTCGCTACAAGCTGCACTTTCGCGAGGGCGCGCAGGCGTTCTTGCTGAAAGCGACAGTCAGGATCATTTCGGAGGAAGGATGAAGATTCGATATTTGGGGCACTCCTGTTTTATGTTGACAGAGAGTACCGGGACGACGATCGTGACCGATCCCTATGGGGCGATCGGATTCAAGATGCCGCCCGTCAAGGCAGACGCCGTGACCGTCAGCCACGGGCACTTCGACCACGACAACGTGGGCGCGGTGAAAGGGATGAACGGCGGTGCGCCCGTCGTGTTCCGTGAAGAGGGCACGTACGAGATCGGCGGCGTCGACGTGACGGCGATCAAAAGCTATCACGACGATGAGAACGGCGAGCGCCGCGGCGATAATTTGATCTTCAAGTTCCGCATGGACGGATTGGAGATCTGCCACCTCGGCGATCTGGGCGAGGAATGCTCGTCCGCGCTCATCGAGATGCTCCTTCCCGTGCACGTTCTGCTTGTTCCCGTGGGCGGGAATTACACCATCGACGCCGAGCAGGCAAAAGAATACGTCGACCGCATCATGCCCGCCATCGTCATCCCCATGCATTATAAGACCAAGGGGCTGAATATCGATGTGGATAAGGTGGACGAATTCCTCGACAGGTTCGAGAGCGACGAGGTCGAGGAATGCGAGAGCGGCGAGATCGAGCTGTTCCGTGACGATATTTCGGAAGACAGTACCAAGATCATCGTCATGGAACGGAGCAAAGAATGCGAATAGAGAGCTTGCAACAACGGTATCGGGAATATCTCGATACCCTTCCTTTATCTGTGCTCCGCATCCTCGGAAGGCAGGAGGGGGTCGGGCAGGTCTCGTCGGACAATAAAGGCGATCTGGTGGAAGCCATCGTCTCCGTACTGACGGGAGAGAAAAAGCCTGCGCCCCGTTCCAACCGCGGCGCGCGCCCCAAGCTGACCTTTCTCGATCCCGCCGTCCGTGCGCGCATCGAGGAGATCCGCCGCCAGGGCGAGGCGGCGCAGAGAGTGGTGCTCGAAGTGGGTTCGGGCGCGACGCATCTCCCGCCCGACGCCGCCGTCACGACGGGGATCTTGGAGATCGAAGAGGGCGGATACGGCTTTTTGCGCGAAATGGGGCTGCGCGTATCGTCGGAAAACGACGTGTTCGTGCCCGCGCCGCTCATCCGCTCGCTCGGCTTGCGCGAGGGCGATCTGATCGCCTGTGCGCTCGGCTCGCTCGGGAAGGACGAGCAGCTTTCGGGCGCGGAGCTTTTGAGCGTCAACGGTCAGGCTGCGGGGCCGTATCACGGCAGGCCGCAGTTTTCTTCGCTGCACGCCGCGTATCCCGACGAACAGATATGTCTTGCCGCGGACGGCGATCTTTCGCTGCGCGTCATCGATCTGTTCGCACCCGTGGGGAAAGGGCAGCGCGTGCTCCTCTATGCCCCGCCCGCAACGGGCAGGACGACGCTTTTGCGTACGATCGCCGCGGCGCTGCCTGCGGAG
Source organism: uncultured Clostridia bacterium (assembly GCA_944354085.1). Lineage (GTDB taxonomy): Bacteria > Bacillota > Clostridia > Christensenellales > Borkfalkiaceae > Gallimonas. The sequence continues at coordinate 7,753 of CALVPW010000059.1, forward strand.
GAGGTCGTTCCCGTCGTGCTGCTTTTGGACGAGCGTCCCGAGGACGTGACCGAATTCATGCACGGCGTCAAAAACGCGCATATCGTGTATACGTCCATCGACGAATGCGCGGAGGCGCACGTCAGAGCCGCGCGGTTGGTCGCAGAACGCGCCAAACGCCTTGCGGAACTCGGACGGGACGTTGTCATCCTCCTCGATTCGCTCACCAAACTCGAACGCGCGTGCGCCGCTTCGGGGAAGACGTCCGATCCCGTGCGGCAGTTTTTCGGGATGGCGCGCAAATGTACGGAGGGCGGCAGCATTGCAGTGATCGCCGCAGCCGACGAAAGCGGCGGGTATCTGCAGATGAGCAACGCCTGTATCGCGCTTTCCCCTGTGTGGGCGGAACGCGGGGTGTTCCCTGCGTTCGATCTTGCCCGCTGCGGTACGCGCCGCGCCGAACGGATGCTTGCGCCGCAGGCGCTCGCGGCGGCTTCCGCGCTCAGGCGGGAGGAGCTGCCCGCACTTTTACAACGTATGAAGGAGAGCGGTGACAATGCCGCGCTCATCGCATCAATCAAAGGATAGCTTTATGGTCATCGGGATCGATCTGGGCGGGATGTCCGCCAAAGCCGCGCTTTTGAACGGAACGCGGTTGGAAGGGAAGTCGCGCGTCGTCACTTCTGCGCAAAACACGCCCGAACAAACGGCGATGGCGCTGGCGCAGCTCGCCGTCGAAACGGCGGAGAAGGCAGGCAAGAGCATGGCAGACGTGCAGGCGATCGGCATCGGTTCGCCCGGCGTGATCGACAGCGCGGACGGGAACGTCGTACTTTGGTCGAATTTTCATTGGGAAAATGTGCCGCTCGGCGCGCTCGTCGAAAAATACACGGGCAAAAAGACGTTCGTCCTCAACGACGCCAACGCCGCAGCGCTCGGCGAAGCCAAATTCGGCGCGAGCAAACAGTATTCCGACAGCGTCCTGCTCACCTTGGGAACGGGGGTCGGCGGCGGTGTGATCGTCGGCGGCAAGCTCTTCGAAGGCTACCGCAGCGCGGGGACGGAACTCGGACACATGGTCATCGTCCGCGACGGAGAGCAGTGCACCTGCGGCAGGCGCGGCTGTTTCGAGCGGTATGCGTCGGCGCGGGCGCTCGTCCGCTACACGCAGGAGGAGATGACTTCCGAGCCGCAGAGCGCGCTCTGGAAGTACGCCGCGTCGCCCGAACGTGCGGACGGCAGGACGGTGTTTTCCGCCTTGCGCGAAGGGGACGCCGCCGCCAAACGCGTGCTCGGCCGCTATATCGCGGGGCTGGGCGAGGGCGTCGCCAACATCGTGAATATTTTCCGTCCGCAGGCTGTCGTTTTTGGCGGCGGGATCAGCGCGGAGGGGGAAACGCTCCTTGCGCCGCTGCGCGCATACGTGTACCCGCGGCTGTATGTTTCGGAAAAATACGTGCCGCTCGCACTCAAATGCGCGGCGCTCGGCAACGATGCGGGGCTGTACGGCGCCGCCGCATACGCCTTTGAGCGGTTGTAAGATATCTATATAGAATAAGGAAAGGCACTCCCGCACGGGAGCGCCTTTTTTGTCAGTTTCGTCAATCTTTTTTCGGACGTACTTGCAAGTAGTAGGTCACGCCGAACAGCACGACGCCGAAGAAGAAGATAACGGGGATGATCACGAACGTGAGGAGCTGCGAAGATAGGGAAAGATCTGCGCGCGCCGTCAGGGCAACGATGAGCGTTACGATGACGAGCAGGATATACGCGACGATGGTATTCAGCAGCACGGGTCCCGTCCTTCTGAGCGCGCGTTCGCCGTAGTGGTTGGCATAGGCAAGTCCCGTCACGAGCAGGACAGCGAGCCCGACGCACCAGATGAAGTAGGGGTAGAAGACGGGAAGTCCCGCCGAGGACTGCACGCCGAGTACGACGCTTCCGAGCACGACGCAGAAGATAAAGGTGACGATGCCGCACAAAAAGAGCGCTTTTCCTTTATGGACGATGCTCTCCGAGAGGTCGGCGGCATGGCGCATCTTTCCGCCTGCCGTGCGGATGGTGATCCCGTCCTGCGCGGCGCGCGATTCAAGGTCTGCAAAGTCGATCCCGTCGAGCGGGCGCGCCCTGTCTTCCGTGGGACGCTCCGCCTCTTGCGAGACGGCGTTTTGATACATGCGGTGGACGACGGAGCGATAATCCTCCGTCTCCGCGGCGGGCGCGGGCGCCTCTTCGGCATGCGGCGGGGTGAAATAGGTATAGTCGTGCGATTCCTCCTCGGGAGGAGGCGCGTTGACAAGGTCGAGATAGTTGCGGTGGAGGAGCTGCTTTTCGCGCTGGCGGAAGAGTTCTTCCTGTTCGGCGCGGATGCGCGTTTCCTGTTCTTTGAGCTCGTTTTCGTATTGCGCCTGCGCTGCGGCGAGCGCCACGTCGCTGCGGCGGCGTTCCTCGGCAAGCTGCTCTTCGGCGATGCGTTTGTATTCGCTCACGCGCTCGTCGGAAAGTCTCCGTTCGGCAAGCAACTGCGTTTCGGCGTCCTGTTTGGCTGCGGCAAGCGCCTCTTCGTGCAAACGGCGCTCTTCGGCAAGCGTATCTTCCGAGCGTTTTTGCGCCTCTTCCAGCCGTTCGCCGTACAGGCGGCGCTCGGTCTCCAACAGCTCCTGCTGTTCTCTGAGCGCCGTCTCGGAGCGGCTTTCCGATTGCGCGCGCGCCTCTTCGCGGGCGTTGAGCGTATCGAGTTCTTGTTTGGCTTCGTCGAGCGCCTGCTTTGCCTCTTCGAGTTCTTGCGTGAGCGTTTGGATGCGCGTTTCGAACGCCTGCGTCTCCTGTATGCGGGCGGCGTCCTCGGCATGTTCTCGGATCGTGAGCTGCGCGCGGAGCGCTTCGAGTGCGGCGCGCTTTTCTTCGAGCGTGCGTTCGCGGGCGGCGATCTCCTGTTCGCGCCAATCGCGTTCGCGCAGGAGCGCGTCGTTGCGGGAACGCACTTCTTCTTCGAAACGCGCGGTCGCCTCGTTGAGCTTCGCACGTTCGGCGGCGAGCGCTTCCTCGAGTTTTTTGTAGTCTTCGCTGTCGTCGAAGGCGGGCTCAAAATCCAGCTCGTCGTCCTCGCCCTCGCCGCGCGGTACGCGGGACGTGGTGTCGCGCAGGACGCGCATGTTGACTGCGGTGGGGGCGGGATTGGAAAAATCGAAATCCTTATCGGAGATGAGGCTGTCGATGACGGTGCGCGAATATTCCCATTCCGACTGATTTTGTTCGGAAACGAGCTTGCCCGCTTCGGTCAGCGAAAAGTATTTGCGCCGTCCGCCGCTCACGGAACCGCCCCAATAAGAGGTCACGTAACCGTCCTTTTCCAGGCGCTTCAAGGCGCTGTACAAAGAGGGCTGTTTGAGGGAATACTGCCCGTGGCTCTTGCGTTCGATCTCGGCAATGATCTCGTAACCGTATTTATCGCCGTCGTACAGCGACCGCAGGATGATGGTATTGATGTGGCCGCGGATGAGATCGGAACTCACCGATTTTTCCGATTTTTCTTCTTCGGATGCGTCGCGTTCCGTGGCTTCGGTCTCTTGCATACGGGTCACCTCCGTTTTATTTCTTCAACATTATACAATATTTGCCGAAATTTGTCAATAGGCAAAGTACTATGTCAGACATAATTTTGAAATTTTTTTGTTTTTTCGTCTTTTTTGCAAGATAATGGCATAAAAAAGAGAAATGGACACGGCGAAGACGGTGTGCGTGCTCGTCGGAACGAGCATCGGAGCGGGTTTTTTGACGGGCGCGGAGCTCGTCCGTTTTTTCGCGGAAGGGTATCTTTGGGGGCTGGCGCTCGCCTGCGCGCTGTACGGCGCGGGCTGCGCCTTTTTTTTGCGGGAAGGCAGGCGGCACGGCGGGTACGAGGGGGCGCTTTGCCATCGCTTCGGCAAAGGCGCGGGCAAAGTGCGGGCGCTCTTTTTGTGTATCGGGTTCGTGCCGTGTGCGGGGATGCTCGCGGGGATCGACGCGCTCTTTCCCGCCGCCGCGCCTTTTGCTTCGCTTATCGGGCTCCTTTTGCTCGTCCCCGTGATCGTCTGCGGGATGCGGGGCGTTGGCATCTTGAACGCCTGTATCGTCCCGCCCGTGCTTGCGTATATTTTTTTGCGGGCGGGCGCGCCCGCGGCATGCGATCGGCTTACGGCGGGCGGCGCTTTGGATGCGCTTTTGTATGCGGGGATGGGGCTCGCCTTTGCCGTGCCCGTCCTGATAGAGACGGGGAGAAGCACGCGTTTCCCCGCGGCAGCCGCCGCGGGATCGGCGCTTGTCGTATTTTTGAGCGGAGCCGCCGTCATGAGCGCCGTTCTGCGGGCGGGCACGCAGCATGCGCGGTTTCCTTTTTTGGAAGCCGCTGGGGACGGTTTGTTTTTTGCGGCGGCTGCGGGCGCGGTGCTCACCTCGCTCGCGGCTTCGTTGTATCCGCTGCTCTCCGCCTGCGCGCGTCTCGGCGGCGCAAAAAAATACGCCGCGGCAGCAGGCGTGCTGCTCGCGGCGTTCGCGCTCTCCCGCATGGGGCTCGAAGGGGTGATCGCATGGCTGTATCCCGCCGTCGGCGTGTTCGGGGCGGCGTTTTCAGCGTTCTGCGTCTTTGACGAGTACTTTTTCGAGAAGGACGACCAAAAAGTACATGCCCGCGGCAAGCACGCACAGCAAAAAGGTGGCGCTCATCACAAGATCGAGCTTGAACACCTGCCCGCCGTATACGATCAGATAGCCGAGCCCCGCGCGGGAAACGATGTATTCGCCCATGATGGATCCGATCCACGCCATCCCCACGTTGATCTTGAGCATGGCGATCACCGAAGGATAGGAGGCGGGCAGCACGAGTTTGCGCAGGATCTGCCATTTGTTCGCGCCCATCGAACGCATCAGGAGCAGCTTATTCTCGTCCGTGCCGATGAAGGCGGAGAGCATGTGCATGATGGCGACGATGAGCCCGACGAGCACGGTCATAAAGACGATGGCTTCGCTGCCCGTGCCGAACCAGACGATGATCAGCGGCCCTAACGCGATCTTGGGAAGGGCGTTGATGACGACGATGTACGGTTCGAGCACCTTGCGGAGGCGTTCGCTCCACCAAAGGAGGAGCGCGACGCAAAAACCGAGCACGACGGCGATCGCAAAGCCCGCGAGCGTCTCCCACAGCGTCACGCCGATATGATAAAAGAGGGTGCCGTCACGGTACAGCGATGCGATGGTCGTACCGATGCGGGAGGGGGAACTCATCAAAAAGGGATCCACCCAGCCGAGGGCGGTCACGAGTTCCCACGCTCCGAGGAGCAGGACGAGCACGCTAAGGCGCAGGATCCAAACAAGGGCGAGTTCGCGCCTGCGCTTTTGCAAAAAGCTGAGATGTTCTTTGGAGCAGACGTTTTTCATGCGTTGAGTTCCTCCCAAAGGCGCTCGAACCATCCCGCAAACGCCTTTTGCTCCCTGCGTTTTAAGGGCGGTACGCCGCCGAAGTCGAGCGCGTGCACGTGCGCCACGCGGGCGGGACGCGCCGTGAGCACGATGACGCGGTCGGCGAGCGAGATGGCTTCCGAAAGGTCGTGCGTGATCAAAAGCGCCGTCTTTTTTTCGCTGCGGATGATGGTGGAAACGTCGTCGCACACGTTGAGGCGCGTCTGATAGTCGAGGGCGGAAAACGGTTCATCCAAAAGCAGCAGATCGGGGTCGGTCGCGAGCGTGCGGATGAGCGCCGCCCGCTGCCGCATCCCGCCCGAAAGCTGCGCGGGATAGCTCTTCAAAAAATCTTTGAGCCCGTATTTTTCTGCTAAGTCGACGGCGCGCCCGCGCGTTTTTGGCGTATCCAGCTTTTTGATCTCGAGCGGAAGAAAGATGTTCTTTTCGATGGTGCGCCAGGGGAAAAGTTC
>CALVPW010000060.1 GCA_944354085.1 uncultured Clostridia bacterium
TAGAGCGTGAACTGCGAAACGAACAGCACCTCTCCGCCGACGTCGAGCACGGATAAATTCATCTTGCCCGCGCCGTCCTCAAAGATTCGCAGATGCGCGATCTTTTCGGCGCACTTGACTGCCTGCGCCTCCGTATCGCCGACTTTTACCCCAAAATAGACGACGAGCCCGCGTCCGATCTCGGATACGAGCTCTCCGTTCACGGTGAGCCTTGCTCGGCTCACACGCTGTGCTACAAATTTCATTACACGCGGCTCATGTACTCGCCCGTGCGGGTGTCGATGCGGATAACGTCGCCCTCTTCCACGAACATGGGAACCTGGAAGGTCGCGCCCGTCTCCACCTTGGCTGCCTTGGTGACGTTGGTCGCGGTGTTGCCGCGCACGCCGGGCTCCGCCTCGATGACTTTGAGCTCGACGAAGTTCTCGGGCTCGACGCTGAACGCGCTGCCGTAGAGGAATTTGACGGTCACCATATCGTTCTCACGGATATAGCGGAGCGCATCCTCCACCTGCTCGTGATTGAGGGGGGTGAGGTTGAACTCTTCGTCCATGAAGTAATAGAACTCGCCGTCGTTGTACGAATAGGTCATCTTCTTCGTCTCCACCTGCGCCGTTTCGAGCTTGGCGGTGGGGTTAAAGGTCTCGTCCGAGAGGACCTGCCCCGTCACGACGTTTTTCAGCGTGCAGCGCACGAACGCCGCGCCCTTGCCGGGTTTGACGTGCTGGAATTCGGTGACGGTGTACACGCCGCTCTTGTACTCGAACGTGGTGCCCTTTCTGATGTCGCCTGCCATGATCTGTGCCATAATGGTATCTCCTTTTTTATCGTCGGGAATTTTAATAGATCACAAAATAAGAAGGTCGTGCGCCGTCTTGTGCATGAAGGAACGCACTTTGCCGCCCTCGAGGCAGATGCTGTCCTCGATGCGGATGCCGTACTCGCCCGCAAAATACAACCCGGGCTCGTCCGAAAAGACCATGCCGTCCTTTAAGACTTCTTCGCTGCGGGGCGCGAGCACGGGATATTCGTGGATCTGCAGCCCGATGCCGTGTCCCAAAGAATGCGTGAAGTACCCTTCGAGCCCGTGCGCACGGAAGCAATCCCGCGCGATGGCGTCCGCCGCCTTGCCCGTCATGCCCGCAACGAGTTTTTCCTTGACCCGTTCGTGCGCTTCGAGCACGAGCGCGTACTTTTGTTTGAAGTCTTCGTGCTGTTTATCGTCGCCGAAGAGGAAGGTGCGGGTGCAGTCCGAACAATATCCCTGCGTTTTGCAGCCGAAGTCGATGAGCACCACGTCGCCGAAGCGGAGTTTGGTATCCCCCGTCTCGTGATGCGGGACGCTCGAGCCTTTGCCGAACGCCACGATCGTCTCGAACGAGGTGCCGTCGGCGCCGCGCATGCGCATCTCGTATTCGAGCACCGCCGCAAGATCGCGCTCCGTCATCCCTTCGCGGATGCGGGGGAGCGTTGCGAGCAGCCCCTCTTCCGCCATGTCGCACGCACGGGCGATACAAGCAAGCTCCGCGGGCGATTTGATCTTCATCGCCTCGCGCAGGGCGGGCATGCAGTCGCAGAGCGCAAAGCCCCGCTCTTCCAGCCGCTCGGCAGCCGCGCGGCTCACGAACGGATAGGGAACGCCCAGCCGTTTGCAGCCCGCGACGAGGGAGACCGCACGCTCGAACGCGCCCTCTTCCACCCGCACGAAACTGCCCGCGAGCTGTTCGCACGCCGCCTCGAAATACCTTGGATCGGCAACGAAGGTGCACGTTTTTCCGTCATACACCACATAGCCGTCCGTCGAATAAAAGCCCGTTATATAGCGGCGGAGAAAATCTTGTTCCAAAAAGAGCGCGTCGGCGCCCGTTTCCGCATAAATGCGTTGCAAAACCTGCATTTCCACAGTCATATTATAGCAAATGCGTGCGCACAAGTCAATCGTTTTTTGATAAGGATGCGCCGCACGCCGCGTACATGCGCTTCATCGCAAGCGCGTCCTCCGCCTGCGTCCCGTCCGATTCGCTCACGATATACGGTTCGAGCGCGAGCGCGTGCAGCACGTTCGCGAGCGGTTCGAACGCGGGGCCGTACACTTCGTCTGCAAAGGTGAGGTGTTTGATCTCGCCCTTCGCCCCGTACATGATCTTGGAAAAATGTACGTGGAAGTGCTTCATCCGCGCATAGCCGAGCCCCTCGATCATGCCCTCCAAAAGCCGCCTGTAATCGTCCTCCGTTTTCAGGCTTCCCTGCTCGCGCGCATTGACGTGGCCGAAATCCACGCAGGGCGTGAACACGGGATCCACCTTGCAAAAACGCACGATCTCCTCGGGCGTGCCGATCTGCGCAAATTTTCCCATCGTCTCGGGGCAGAACATGAGATCCTGCATCCCGTTGAGATATATGTAGTCGCGCAGGACTTTCAGCCTGTCCTCGGTGCGTAAGACCGCCTGTTCGCGCGTATCCTTGCCCTGCGCGGCGGGATGGAACACGATGCGTCTCCCCCCCATCGCGCGGACCATCTTGGCGCTGTCTAAAACGTAGCCGTAAGACTTTGCCGCCATCTCGTCGTCGGGATTGGCGAAGTTGATGAAATAGGGCGCGTGCACGGAGATCTCCACCCCCGCGTCCGCGAACGCCTGCCCGATGGAACGCGCCTTCCCCTCCGTCATGCGGACGCCCCGCCCGAAGGAATATTCGAAGCAGTCCAGCCCAAGTTCCCTGACGTAAGCCGCCGCCTCTTCGGTATGCTGATATCCTGCGGCATAAAAGCTCTCGGAATTGCCGCTGGGTCCGAATTTGATCATACGTTCTCCTTTTGTGCGCGCAGCCGCGCGATATCGCCCGCAAGCTGCGCTTTGAGCGCCTCCGCGGACGGGAACGCCGCCGTGGGGCGGTAATAACGTTCGGGATACACGCGCACCGTTTCGCCGTACAGATCGCCCGAAAATCCGTCGAGATACGCTTCGATCTTTTTTTCCGTCACGCCGAACGTGGGACGTGCGCCGATGTTGACGACGGCGGGAAACCTGCCGCGCGGCGTCTCGGCAAAGCCGCCGTACACGCCCTCCTTGGGCAGCGTTTTTTGGGGCGGGACGGCAAGATTGAGGGTGGGAAAGCCGAGCTTGCTGCCCACATGCCTGCCGTGCTCCACCGTCCCTTGGATAAAATACGGACGGGCGAGCAGCGCGTTTGCCCCATCCATGTCCGCATCCCCCAGCAGCGATTTGATGCGCGAGGAGGAGACTTTTTCCCCGTTTGCCTCTTTTAACGGCAGGACGGTGACGGGACAGGGCGCCATGCGCTTCAAATCGGACGGCGTGCCCGTCGCCCCCGCGCCGAAGCGGAAATCTTCGCCGCAGAAAACGGCGCCCGCGCGGATGCGGGAAAAGAGCGACGCCAAAAAGTGCAGCGCGGGCGTTGCGAACAGATCGGGCGAATAGTCGTATTCGAGCGCGTACGAAACGCCGAGCGAGGATAAAACGGCGCGGCGTTCGGCAGGCAAAAAGAGCGCGCCGCCCTCCTTCCCGCCGAAAATGGTGAGCGCCGCAACGGGGTATCCCGTCCGCTTCGCCGCCTCCAAAAGCGTCATATGTCCTGTATGAAAGCCGTCGAACGCGCCCAGAAGCAGCGCGCACGGCTCAAACAATTCGGCACGTTCGCCGAGAACGGTCAACATAATTTTTTCTCCGCCCGCGCAAAACCCGCTTCCACGCGCGCAAGTCCGTAAAACACGCCGTCGCGGTACAATTTATACTGCCCGTCCGCCGCGTCCGCAGCCACCTTCACGCCCTGAAAGATGCGCGCATCTTGGCAAGAAAGGACAGGAAAGGGCAGCACCATGTCCGTAGGGATGAGGTAGTCGGCAACATTTTCGGGCGTGAGCGCCTCCAACGGCACGGCGGTCTTTGCCGTAAAGATCCCGCTTTCGTCCCGCCGCAGATAGGTCATATAAGCGGCGGTGCCGAGCGCGGCGGCAAGATCGCGCGCGAGCGCGCGGATATAGGTGCCCGCGCCGCACACGATCGTGAACGCGTATTCGTCGGGCGCGGTCTGCCCGATGAGCGTGAACGCGTCCACCCGCACGCGTTTGGGCGCAAGGGAAAATTCCACCCCTTTCCGCGCGAGGTCGTACCCGCGCCGCCCGTCCACGCTGACGGCGCTGTACCGCGGCGGGATCTGATCGATCTCCCCGAGAAAGGCACAAAGCGCCTTTTCGATCGCCGCGGCGGACGGCACGCTCCCCCCGACGCGCACCTCCCCTTCCGCATCCAGCGTATCGGTGGTCGCGCCGAAGCGGAAACGCGCGGTGTACCGCTTGGTCTTTTGCAAAAAATAGTCGAACAGCCGCGTCGCGTTGCCCACGCCCACGGGGAGCACGCCTTCCGCGAGCGGGTCGAGCGTTCCCATGTGCCCGCACGGCGTTTTCGTGAGGCGTTTGACGCGGTTGACGACGGCGGCGGAGCTCATGCCGCACGGCTTGAAGATATTCAAAAATCCCGTCATTGCGGCAGCCTTTGCCGCACGGCGAAGGTGAGGCGGTCGATGACTTCTTCGAGCGGGCCGAAGAGCATGCAGCCCGAAGCAAGCACATGCCCGCCGCCCCCGAACACGGCGGCGACTTCGTTGACGTTGACGGCGCCCTTGGAGCGCAGCGACGCTTTGTATTGCCCGCGCTTGACTTCCATGAGGCTCACGCTCACCTGTACGGGCTCGACGGTGAGCGCAAAATCGACGATGCCCTCCGTCGCGTCCTGTTTGAGCGCGTATTTTTCCATCAGACGCGCGGGGATGACGGCGATCGCGAGCGCGTCGCCGAGCGCATAGCGCAGCGAAGAGATGACCGCCGCATACATTTCGGCACGCGCCTTGCTCTGCTTTTTGAAGATCTCGTAGGTGATGCGGCTCACGTCGGCGCCCGCGTCCGCGGCATACGCCGCCGCGCGGAAGGTATCGCCGTTGACGTCGCTGTGCGAGAACGCGCCCGAATCGGTGATCATGCCCATCATGAGATACGTCCCGATCAAAAAGTCGGGCGCAACGCCCATGCAGCGGATGAGCTCGGCGATATTCTCGCAGTTGCTCGAACGGCACCGTACGAAGTTGTATTTGCAGTAACGCGTGTTGGAGATATGGTGATCGATGTTCATCGTGATCTTCCCGCGGCGCGCGCCCTCCGCAAAGGCGGTCTGCAGCGTCCCGAGGCGCGCCTCTTCCGAGGAATCCACGGCGATGTACGCCTCCGCATCCTTGGAAGGCTCCCGTCCGATCGAACGCATCCCTTCAAAGGAGAGGAACTTTTGCGGGATCTCCCCCTCGTTGACGACCGTATTGGGGATATGCAGCAAAAAAAGAGCGCGGGACAGCGCCATCGCGCTCCCGAGCGTATCGCCGTCGGGGCGCATATGCGTAAAGATGACCGCGCTCTTGATATGTTTGAAAAGGTCTGCGATTTCTTGTAAGGTGTTCACTTATTTTTCGTCCTTATGCAGCGAGGCGAACAGCTCATCCATGTGCGAGCCGTACTCCATGCTGCCGTCCTCCAAAAAGGTGATGGCGGGCACGGTGCGCATACGCATGACCTGCGAGAGCGCATGCCGCACAAAGCCCGCGTTCTCGCGGAGCGCCGCAAACGTCTGCTTTTTCGCCTCGGGCGAGGGAGCGTACACGCTCACGTACACCTTTGCCGTTTTCAGATCGGGCGCGACGTCCGCCTCGGTCACGCTCACGAGCCCCGTGATGCGCGGATCGCGGTCTTTGAGTTCGCCCGCAATGATGGCGGCGATCTCCTTTTGAAGCTCGCCGTTGAGCCTGTCGGTACGCTTCATGGCGTCCTCCTTACGCTTTGATCTCCTCGATCATGTAACACTCGATAAAGTCGCCGATCTTGATCTCGTTGAAGCCTTCGATCGCGCAGCCGCATTCGAGCCCCGCGGCGACTTCCTTGACGTCGTCTTTATAGTGTTTGAGCTGTTTGACGTTGCCTTCGACGATCATCACGTCGTTGCGGTAGATGCGCAGCTTCCCGCCGCGGACGAGGCGGCCTTCTGTCACGAGGCAGCCTGCGATCGTGCCGACGCCCGTGATGTTGAAGGTCTGGCGCACTTCCGCCTTGCCCATGTACGCCTCGCGGTATTTGGGGCTGAGCATGCCTTTGAGCGCCGCTTCCATATCGTCCAAAAGCTCGTAGATGATGCGGTACATGCGTACGTCCACATGGCTGCGCTCCGCGAGCGCCTTTGCCTTGGTATCGGGACGGACGTTGAAGCCGATGATGACCGCGTTCGCCGAATCGGCGAGCGAAACGTCGCTCTCGCTGATGGCGCCCGCCGCCGCGTGGATGACCTTGACGCGGACTTCCTCGCCCGAAAGTTTTTCGAGCGCGCCCTTGACGGCTTCCACCGAGCCCTGCACGTCTGCCTTGACGATGACTTTGAGGTCTTTGACGTTGCCCTCTTCCACCTGACGGAACACGTCGTCGAGGCTCATCTTGGCAGTCTCGTGCACCATGGATTCGCGCTGTTTGTTCTTGCGCTCCTCCTGCACCTGCTTCATGAGCGCGGGTTCGACGGCGAAGATCGCGTCGCCCGCGTTGGGCACGTCTTCGAGCCCGAGCACGGAGACCGCCGTGGAAGGCCCTGCCTCCTTGACCGTTCTGCCCTTATCGTCGATCATGGCGCGCACGCGCCCGACGGTGGTGCCCGAAACGAGACTGTCGCCCGTGCGCAGCGTACCGTTCTGAACGAGCACGCTCGCCATGGGGCCCTTGCCCTTATCCAGCTTGGCTTCGATGACGACACCCTTTGCCTTGCGGTCGGGATTGGCTTTGAGTTCGCGCATTTCCGCAACGAGGTCGATATTTTCGAGCAGCTGATCGATGCCCATGCCCGTCTTTGCCGAAACGGGAACGACGATCACGTCGCCGCCCCACTCCTCGGGCACGAGGTCGTACTTCATGAGTTCCTGCTTGACGCGGTCGGGATCGACGTGCGGCTTATCCATTTTGTTGAGCGCGACGATGATGGGCACTTCCGCCGCCTTGGCATGGTTGATCGCCTCCACCGTCTGCGGCATGATGCCGTCGTCCGCAGCCACCACGAGCACAACGATATCGGTGACCTGCGCGCCGCGCGCACGCATGGCGGTGAACGCCGCGTGGCCGGGCGTATCGATGAACGTGACCTTTTTGCCCGCGCCGAAGGTGACGGTGTAAGCGCCGATGCTCTGCGTGATGCCGCCCGCTTCCCCTTCCGTCACGTTGGTCTTGCGGATGGCGTCGAGCAGGCTGGTCTTGCCGTGGTCGACGTGCCCCATTACCGTGACGACGGGCGCGCGCGTGACGAGTTCTTCCGCCTCGTCCCCGCCGCCGTGCATTTTGAGGAGGGCGTCTTCCGCCGTCTCCTCTGGCTTGTATTCGAGGTCGATGCCGAGTTCGAGGGCGATGAACGCCGCGTTGTCGTAATCGACGGATTCGTTCACCGTCTTCATCACGCCCTCTTTGAAGAGGCGCTTGGTGATCTCCACCGCCGAGATGCCCAGCTTTTCGGAGAGCACCTTGATGGGGATCTCCTTGGAGGTGACGACGGCGTGATCGATCTTGATCGCCTGCGTCTCCTTGCGGACGGCTTTTTTGCCGAAACGCGCCTTGCGGTAGCCGCTCTTATCCTCGTCAAAGTCGCCGATGCTCGCCCCCTGACGGCGCTGCAGATCGCGCTTGTTGGCGGGACGGCGCTGCTCGACGTACGTTTTTTCGAACTTCTTGGGCGCGTCGCGGCGGGGCGCTGCGGCGGGAGGCGGCGCGACGGGACGCACGCCCGCGGGACGGGGCGCGGCAGGTCTTGCCCCTGCGGCGGGGCGGGGCGCCATCGGAGGGCGCGCGCCCTGCGGGCGCTGCTGCGAAGGCGCGTATGCGGGACGGGACGGGCGCTGCTCGGCGGGACGGAAGGTCGGACGGGCGGGCTGTGCCTGCTGCGCGGGGCGCGGCGCGGCTGCCGCGGGTTCGCGCACCGTCTTTTGCGGCTCTTTGGACGCCTTCGGCTCCGCGGGCGCGGCGGGCTGCTCGCCTGCCGCCTGTTCGGCTGCGGGCGCGGGCGCCTCCGGCTCTGCGGGCTGCTGCGCCGCGGCTGCCTTGGCTGCCTCCTCGGCAGCGCGCGCTTCCTCGGCGGCGCGCGCCTCTTCCAGACGGCGCTTCTCTTCCTCCTCCGCACGGCGCGCCGCGGCTGCGGCTTCGAGCTCGCCCAGCTTTTTCATGAGCTCGGCAAGCTGCTTTTCCCCTGCGGAAATGGAACGCTTGAGCGCGTCCGTACGCTCATCCGATAAGAGCGCTGTCAATTTTTCAATGTTGTCGTAAGCCATTCTATCCTCCGAAATTTCTCCCGCGGGCGCGCCGTGCGCCCCCGCTGCCCGTACGGATCACGGGCAGTTATGCCTGCATTTGACGTACGATCGCCGCTGCAAGATGCTCTTCGCGGACGGCGGCGAGCTTGCACGCCGTCTTGTGCACCAGCGTTTCCAGCCCCTCCGCCCAGACGACGGGACAGGAAAACCGCACGGCAAACTTTTCGATCTCTTTTTTGGTATTGGGCGAGGCGGACGGATCGGCGACGAGCAGGTACACCCTGCCGCGCGTCGCCGCCACGGCGTTCACGCCCAGCGCGAGCTTGCCCGCGCGCTTGCAGAACCCGAGATACGCCGCGATCTTATGCTCCACCGAGGAATTCCTCCTCGACGCGGGCGTATACCTCTTCGGGCACGTCTGCCGAAAACGTCTTGTTCAGCAGGCGGTATTTTTTGAGTTTTTGCACGCATGCCGCACTGTTGCAGATATATGCGCCGCGCCCCGGGAGCTTTCCCGAAAAATCCAGACGGATGACGCCGTCTGCCGAACGGACGACGCGCAGCATCTCCTTTTTCGGCTTTTCCTCACGGCAGGCGATGCAGGTGCGCATGGGGATCTTTTTGGTCTTGGGCATTTACTCCTCCGCGGGAGCAGCCGCTTCGAGATCCATCTTCGCCGCGGCGGATTCGCTCTTCACGTCGATCTTCCAACCCGTGAGGCGCGCCGCGAGACGGGCGTTCTGACCGTCCCTGCCGATGGCGAGCGACAGCTTATCGTCGGGCACGACGGCGACGGCGGATCTCTCGCTCATCTGCGTGACCGAAACGACGGTCGCGGGCGAGAGCGCCTTGGCGATAAATTCGAGCGGGTTCTCGCTCCAAAGGATGATATCGATCTTCTCGCCGCCCAGCTCCTGCACGACGGCGTTGACGCGCGCGCCCTTGTTGCCCACGCAGGCGCCCACGGCGTCCACGCGGGGATCGACGGAGGCGATCGCCATCTTGGTGCGGTGACCGGGTTCGCGGGAGATGCCCTTGACGACGACGGTCCCTGCCTTGATCTCGGGCACTTCCTCTTCGAAGAGGCGCTTGACGAGCCCGGGCGCCGCGCGCGAAACGAGCACCTGCGCGTTCCTGCCGCCGCTCTTGACGCGCTTTACGTACACCTTGATCCTGTCGCCCGCAAAATACTTTTCTCCGGGGACCTGATCCTGCGGCAGCATGAGCCCTTCGATCTGCCCTTTGCCGATCTCCACATACACGTTGCGCGCGTCCACCTTACGCACGAGCCCGCTCATGAGTTCGCCTTCCTTATCGGAAAACTCGGAGAGAGTGTTGTCGCGCTCGGTCTCGTGCAGCTTTTGCAGGATGACCTGCTTGGCAGTCTGCGCCGCGATGCGGGTAAAGTCCTTGGGCGTGAACTCTTCGGTGAGCACGTCGCCCACTTTGGCGCTCTTTTTGATGGCGTGCGCCTCTTCGAGCGAGATCTCCCCGTCGGCAGGTTCTTCGCTGTCCACCACGGTGCGCGTGAGGAAGAAGCGGATGGTGCACTTTTCGGGATCCAGCCGCACTTCGACGCCCGCCGCG
Source organism: uncultured Clostridia bacterium (assembly GCA_944354085.1). Lineage (GTDB taxonomy): Bacteria > Bacillota > Clostridia > Christensenellales > Borkfalkiaceae > Gallimonas. Next base: position 9,922 of record CALVPW010000060.1, read on the forward strand.
TCGCCCAAAAACTGCTTTTTATAGGCGGATGCGAGCGCCGTGGAGAGCGCTTCGAGGAAGACGTCTTCCCCGATGCCCTTTTCCCGTTCCAGATCGGCAAGTGCCGCAAAGAAATCCTTATTGGTCATGATGATTCTCCTTATTTTCCGTTGTGATAACGCCGCTGCGTTCAAACTTCGATCAAAAGACAGACTTTGGAAGTCTTATCGAAGGGGATGCGTTTTTCCCCTTTTGCCGTATCGAGGCAGATGACGCCCGCTTCAAAGGCGGTCAGCGTCCCCTCGTGATATTTGGCGCCCTCGTACGGGGCGTAAAG
>CALVPW010000061.1 GCA_944354085.1 uncultured Clostridia bacterium
GGCAGTACTTTTTGGGTTCTCGCTTTTTGTATGCGCTTTGGGGACCGAACCCTACGTTTTTGAGTAAAAAACGTCGAGGATCGGATTCTCACCATCTCTTTTCCTCTCCAAAATAAAAAAGGGCACAAAGCCCTTTTTTATTTTGGCGGAAGGTGAGGGATTCGCGCCTTTGGCGGCGCGCCCCGGCGCACAGCCCACAGGGCTGGTGCGGTTTGCGTCCGCGGTCGTTCTTACGCGAGCGTATCACGCAAACCGTTTGCTCGCGCAAACGCCTCCACCCTCGAATCCCTCACCACCTCTTTTTTTCACACCAAAATAAAAAAAGGGCACAAAGCCCTTTTTTATTTTGGCGGAAGGTGAGGGATTCGAACCCCCGGATGCTTGCACATCAACGGTTTTCAAGACCGCCGCATTCGACCGCTCTGCCAACCTTCCGTATTGCCGCCAAAGCGGCAAGCGGTCATCCTTTGCAGATCGCGTCGATCGCCGCAAGCTCTTCGGCGGTGAACGAAGGATCGACTTTGATGTTCTCTTTGATCTGTTCGGAGGAGGAAGCGCCGATGATCACGCTCGCGACGGCTTTGTCCTTGAGCGCCCACGAGAGGGCGAGCTCGGGCAGCGTCTGCCCGCGGGCAGCGGCGATCTCGCGCAGTTTCGAAAGTTTCTGCAAGAGCTCGGGCGTCAGGCGCTCTTCTTTGAGCGAGCCGCTCTTGCGCATGCGGCTGTCGTCGGGGATGCCGTGCGTATAGCGCTCCGTCAAAAGCCCCTGTGCGAGCGGGGAGTAGACGATGAGGCTGAAGCCTTCCTCTTCGGCATACGCTTTGAGTCCGTTCTCTTCGACCGTCCTGTCGAGCATGTTATAGCACACTTGGTTGAGGATAAAGGGCGTTTTGAGGGCGCGGAAGACCTTGACTGCCGCCTCCGTCTGCACGCGGTTGTAGTTGGAGATGCCGATGTACAGCGCCTTGCCTTGTTCGACGAAGCGGTTGAGCGTATAGCACGTCTCTTCGATGGGGGTATCGGGATCGGGACGGTGGTGATAGAAGATATCCACGTAATCGAGCCCGAGGCGTTTGAGGCTGGCGTCCAGCGACGCGGTGAGATATTTTGCGTTCCCGCCCGTGCCGTAGGGGCCGCGCCACATGGGGAAGCCCGCTTTGGTGGCGATGACCATCTCGTTGCGGTAGGAGGCGAAGTTTTCCTTTAAGATCTTGCCAAAGTTCTCTTCGGCGCTGCCGCCGCGCGGACCGTAGTTGTTGGCAAGGTCGAACATGGTGATCCCGTTGTCGAAGGCGGTAAAGATCATGTCGCGCATGACTTCGAAGTTGTCGAAGCTGCCAAAGTTATGCCAAAGTCCCATTCCGAGTTCGGGAAGTTTGAGCCCGCTTCCGCCCGCGCGGCGGTACTTGACCGCCTCTTTTTTGTAGCGCATGGGATCGGGCTGACGCATCTTGTTCTCGATGAGCCGTTTGAACGTCGTTTCATCCATCATGGCAAAAAACCCTCTTCGTTTTTCGATTGCACAAGATTGTATCATACCCGTTCCGAAAAAGCAAGCGTTTGCAGGCACCGCGATCGCTTCTTCCTTCATAGAATGGAAAGAAAAAAGAAGGGGGCAAGGATGGGGGAGTCAAAAGCAGCTTTGATGCGTTTGCTCTCGCCCGCATATGCGGGACGGGAGGGGGAACTCACCGCCGTGCTGCAATACGTGTATCAGGCGATATTGCTGGACGGATGCGGCAAAGGAGAGGAGGCGAAGCGCGTGCTGCGCATCGCCGTGGAGGAGATGCGGCACTTAGAGCGCATCGGCAAGATCTTGGTATCGCTGGGCGTGCCGCCCGTGTTCACCGCCTGCCCGCCCTATCCCGTGGCGTATTGGTCGGCGGCGTGCGTCAATTACGCCAAGCCCGTCCGCGAGATGCTCGAGGCGGATATCTGCGCCGAACGCAGGGCGATCGCAGGATACGACCGTATCCTTGCCGCCGTCAAGGACGCGCGCATCCGTGCGGAGATCGGGGAGATCCGTTCGGATGAGGTGCGCCATCTTGCGGCGTTCGAGGAGATGCTTTCGGCGCTTGACGCAGGCTCTCCGCAAGCGAAGCGGGATCCTCGGGCATGAATTTCCAATAGCGCACGGGCATGTAGCCTTTCATCTGTTTGAGGCGTGCACGCGAGGGGATGTTGACGCTCGCGTAGTAACGCTTCCAGAGCGCCTGCCAGCCCGCCTCGTCGGCGGAGAGGGCGATCTCCGCCTGCGCGAGCGGGGCGGTGAAGGCGTGCTTGCCGTCCCAGACCGCCGCTTTGGCGCGGCGCACGTCGTGTAAGACGAAGGGGATGTGCGGCATGCGCCTTGCAAAATGCGGCACGAGCAGGTCGCAGATATCGTGATCGGGGGCGATGGGGGCGTAGAGCGCGCCGCTTGCGCTCTCCATGAACCGCACGAACCCCTTAAAGCGGTGCAGTTCGGTGGTGACGCGGCGGATGCATTCCGCCGCGTCGGTCACGGCGTCTTCCGCGAGCATCCCGCGGACGGGGCATTGGCGCGCGGCGATGAGGCGGAAATAGGCAAAGGCGATCTGCCCGCGGTTATTTTCGCCGCTGCGCAGCAGGAGATCGAGCTCTTTCATGCAGGCGGGGTCGATGGTTTTCAGCCGCTCTTCCGCGCGGCGCGCCTTTTGCGCGTCCGCCCGCACGAAGCAGCTCTTCTGTCCCAGCATGAGCTGGCTGTTCCCCGCCGAGAGCACGGCGTCCTCGTCGCGGTAGGCGTATACAAACGCGGTGAGGAAGGCTTGTTTGCTTCCGTCGAAAAACCAGATCATAATTCCCCCGTGAGCGCGGAACGGGCGGCGCCGTCGAACAGCGAGAGCTGCGTGGCGTTTGCGTGCGCCTCGCCTGCGACGAGCAGCCCGCGGACGGCGAGTTCATTGCCCGCGCCGTAAAATTTTCCGCTTGCCGTGATAAAATGCCGCGCGCGTTTCAAAACGACGCGCATCTTTTTCAAATGTTCGAAGGTGAGCGAAGTATACCGCCGCGCGGCAAGGATCTTCTGTGCGCTGCGCGCGCCGATGCCCGGCACGCGCAGGAGCGCTTCGAGCGGGGCGCGGTTGACTTCGACGGGAAAGAGGTGCATGTTCCGAAGCGCCCACGCGCACTTTGGGTCGAGGTCGGACGGAAGGTCGCCTTCGGGCGGGACGAGCTCTTCGGCGTCAAATCCGTAAAAGCGCAGCAGCCAGTCCGCCTGATACAGCCTGTGTTCGCGGAGAGCGGGGCTGCCGAGGTCGGGCAGGGCGCTGTCGTGCAGTACGGGCACGTAGGAAGAATAGTACACCCGTTTAAGCCCCGCCGCGCGGTACAGTCCCTGCGCAAGGCGCAGGATCTGCCCGTCGCATTCGGGCGAAGCGCCCACGATGAGCTGCGTCGTCTGCCCCGCAGGCAAAAAGTATCCCTTGCGCTTTTCGGCGCGGAAGAGCGCGCGCTCCCGCTGCAGCTGCTTCATGGGGAGCAGGAGGCTCTGCTTGCTCTTTTGCGGCGCGAGCAGCTTTAAGCTGCGTTCGGAAGGGAGTTCCACGTTATAGCTCATGCGGTCGGCGTATCGCGCCGCCTCCGTCACGAGCCCTTCGTCCGCCTTCGGGATGCCCTTTACGTGGATGTATCCCTGAAAGCCGTATCGGGTACGCAGCAGTTTTACGGTGCGGACGAGCGCCTCCATCGTATGGTTCGGCGAGATATGCACCGCCGAGGAGAGAAAGAGCCCTTCGATGTAATTGCGCTTGTAAAAGTCGATCGTAAGTTCGCAGATCTCTTCGGGCGAGGCGGTGGCGCGGGGCACGTCGCAGCTCGCGCGGCTCATGCAGTATTTGCAGTCGAACACGCAGTCGTTGCTCATCAGGATCTTGAGCAGGGAGACGCACCGCCCGTCGGGCGTAAAGGAATGGCAGCACCCGTCTGGCATGCCGTCGCCCAGCCCGCCCGTGTTTTTGCGGCCGCTGCCCGAGGAGGAGCACGAAACGTCGTATTTGGCGCTCTCCGTTAAAATACGCAGTTTTTCTTCGGATATCATATCCGTATTATAATATAAAGGAAGCAGAAAGTCAAACATTTGTTCGAAAATTTCACACAAGAATTTTTCTTGCCACGGATGGGAAAATTTGGTATAATCAAAAAAATCGAGCGCGGTCGGGGAAAATATTGCCCGAAAATAAAGATTTCACACAATTTTCACACGGTGATAAATCAGATATAAAGGAAAGCGTGTAAGATACGGAGGCATACGGAGGTTTATATGAAGGTTCTGATCGTAGACGACGAGGAGATGATCCGCGCGGTGCTGCGCGAATACGTGGAATTCGAGGGCGGCGAAGCCGAGGAAGCGCAAGACGGGATGGAGGCGGTCAGGATGTGCCGCGAGAACGATTACGACGTCATCCTGATGGACGTGATGATGCCCCGTCTCGACGGGTTCTCCGCCGTCAAGGAGATCCGCAAATTCAAGGATACGCCCGTCATCATGCTTTCCGCCCGCGGCGAGGAGTACGACAAGCTGTTCGGGTTCGAGATCGGCTCCGACGACTACGTGACCAAGCCTTTTTCGCCCAAGGAGGTCATGGCGCGCATCCACGCCGTGATGAAGCGCGGCAGACCCGTCCGCGGCGCGGCGGCGCAGGTGTACGATTTCGAAGGGCTGCATATCGATATGGAGGGGCGGGTCGTCACCGTCAACGGCGAAAAAGCCGAGCTCACGCCCAAGGAGTACGAGCTCTTGTTCTACTTCGTGCAGCATGACGGCGTCGCGCTCACGCGCGAACGGCTTTTGAACAAGGTCTGGGGCTATGATTTTTACGGCGACGACCGCACGGTGGATACGCACGTGAAGATGCTGCGCGGGAATTTGAAAGAATACCGCAAATTCATCGTCCCCCTTCGGGGGCTGGGGTATAAGTTCGAAGCATAAGTGCAGATAAGAGGCAGGGGATATGAGAGAAGGCGGAAAGGAACAACGCGTCAGGACAGGCAGGAGCCTGAACCTGATCTTATGGTTTGCCTTTTCCGCGTTCGCGCTCCTCGTGGTGGTGCTCGTCATGCTCGTGCAGAACGCCCTCGTCATGCGGCAGTACCGCGAGAACACGCTGGGGCTGCTCTCCGATGCGCGCGGACGCATGGAAACGGCGCTTTCCGATGTTCCGAACGCCTACGTTTTAGGGCGGCAGCTCACCGATATCGCCAACGATTACGGGCTGAGCGTGTATCTCTTTTTCGACAACGGCACGAGCGCGTTCGACTTTGACGACGCGACCTATTCCGAACTTGCCGCCATGCTGGGCGGGTATAAGGAGGAGGGGAAGCTCCCCGCCTATCTCATTTCGCAAGGGTACATCTCGTATGCGGAAGCGCTCTCGCTGCAGGGGCGGAGCGCCTTTTTGCTCCTGACCGTCGCAACGGGGCAGTACGGCGAACTCACCGCGGCGGTCACGTGGCTTTCCGTGATCACGGCGCTCGTCGGCGTCGTGCTCGCGTTCGTGGCGAGCGGGTTTGTGGCGGCGATCATCACAAGACCTGTGACCGAGGTCACGGCGCGCGCCAAGGAACTCGCCCGCGGCAATTACGATCTGCATTTCAAACGCAATTACTTTTGCGCGGAACTCACGGAACTTTCGGATGCGCTCGAATATGCGCGGTCGGAGATCTCCAAGGCGGATACCATGCAAAAGGAGCTCATCGCCAACGTCTCGCACGATTTCAAAACGCCGCTCACCATGATCAAGGCGTACGCGTCGATGATCCGCGAGATCTCGGGCGAGGACAAGACGAAACGGGACGCCAACGCGCAGGTCATCATTGACGAGTGCGACCGTCTCACGCTGCTCGTCGGCGATCTTTTGGATCTGTCGCGGCTGCGCGCAGGCATGACGGCGGGCGAGAAGGCGGTGTTCAACCTTTCGGAAGAGGTGTACCGCGTCGCGGGGCGGTTCTCCTATCTGTGCGAGACGGAGGGGTATACCATCGAAACGCAGATCGAGGACGAGCTGTATACGCGCGCCGACCGCGACCGCATCGACCAGGTGCTCTACAATCTCATCGGCAACGCCGTCAACTATACGGGCGAAGACAAGCGCGTGCGCGTCAAGCTGTACCGCAAGGGCAAAAACGCGCGGTTCGAGGTCATCGATACGGGGAAGGGCATCCCGCCCGAGGAAGTCGATACCATCTGGGACAGGTATTACCGCACCCGCAGATCGCATAAACGCCCCGTCAACGGTTCGGGATTGGGGCTTTCCATCGTCAAGAGCATTCTCATGCAGCACGACTGTCCCTTCGGCGTCATTTCCGAAGTCGGCAAAGGCAGCTGCTTTTGGGCGGAGTTTGCGCTTCCCGCAGACGACGCGCCCGCAAATACCGCGCGGGAAACGCGCGCGGGGGAGGGAAGAAAATGAAAGTGCGTGCATGGCATGCGCTGCTCGCCGCGCTGCCCGTGGCGGCGGGCGGCGTCCTCGGCGCGGGGACGCTGCGCGCCGCGGCGTACGGCGAGCGGGACGGCGTGAACGGATCGGATATCGTTGCGGACGACGCGGCGGACGCCGCTTGCGTCATCCTCGAACGGGAGACGCTCACCTTTTATATCGACGATCTTCCCGCATCCGCAGACGCGGCAAAGGAGAGCACTTCGCGCGTGAGCGCCGAATATACGCTGTACAATCCCACGGCGGAGGACTTGTCGCTCAGGCTGTATCTGCCCGTCGGATCTTCGCCCGCCTATCTCGACGGCGTCTCTTCCGCGCGCTATACGGTGACGGCGGAAGGGGAGAGCCTCAGACTGACGGCGCGCCATACCTATCAGGAGCGCAACTATTTCGGCGCGGCGTTCGACCTTGACGGCGAGCGCCCGCGCGATGAGCGCAGGCAGGATACCTTCTTCGGCGAAGAGGTATCCGTCACGATATATACCTATACGGTGAGCGTGCCCGCGGGCGGCGGGGATACGCGCACCTTCATCTTCCGCTACGATGCCAACCCGCGCCGCACGCAGATCTTCAGCGCCGAAAACGGCGCCTTGGGCGTGAGCAACGGTTCGGGCGAACTGTATATGAACGTGGCGTCGGGAAAGACGCAGCAGGTCGTCGTCTATGCCGTCGGCGACGTGCCGGACGGCGTTTCGGCGGACGTATACTCGATGGCGGGCGCGGAGGCGCGTCCCGTGCAGGGGGCGGAAGTCGCGCTCTCGCGCGAGGAAAGTACGACGTTCGGCGCCCTCGTCGACGGGATGTATGCCGCGCTGCCGCAGACCACGCGCGGCGTGCTGTCGTCCGTCGATTTTTATAACGCCGCGGTCGCGATGCTCGAAGGCGGCGAGCAGGCGGGGCTGACTTCCCGCGCCGATGCGACCGCCGTATTGGAAAATCTGATGCTGTGGTACGAATACGAGCTCACGCTCCCCGCGGGGGCACGCGTGACGCATACGGTCACGGCGCCCCTCTATCCCGACCTTCCCGAAGAGGGCGGAGAGCGCTGGACGTACCACTATCTGCTCTCTCCGGGGCAGCAGTGGAAGAAATTCGGCGGCATCGAGATCCGCGTCGTCACGTCCTATCATATCGAAAACGGTTCGCTGGAATTCACCGCGGACGAGGGGGGATTCGTCTATGTCAAGGAGGGGCTCCCGCTCGGAGAGCTCGTCCTCACCGTGACCCCTTCGCAGACGGCGCCCACCGATCCCGATACGTACGGCGACCAGCCGCCCACGCTCGTGACGGCGCTCATCATCCTCGGCGTGACGGTGGGGATCGCGGCGGTCGTCCTTGCGATCGTCGTGCTCGCCCGCCGCCGTGCCAACAAGCGCGCCCGCGCCGAAGAGGAGAAGTGCCGCGGCGGGACGACGGAAGGAAAGGTGGATATCGAGCCCTTCCCCGAACTCGGCGGCGAAAACGACGAAAAAGACGAGAACGGCAAGAAGGACGAAAACGACGGTCGGTCTGACTGACGCATCGGGCGGGGCGGGGAACTGCTCCGCCCTGCGCATACATTTTATTTGACAAATCGGGCAAAATGCGCTATAATACCGTCTCTGAGATCAGGAGAAGACTTTTACGCATATGCTGGAATTACAACACATCAGCTTTGCCGCAGACGACGGCAATAAAGAGATCTTGAACGACGTCTCGCTCACGGTGAAGGAGCGTTTCGTCGCCGTAACGGGACCCAACGGCAGCGGAAAATCCACGCTCGCCAAGATCATCGCGGGTATTTTGCAGCCCACCGAAGGGAAGATCTTATTCAACGGGGAGGATATCACGCCCCTCTCCGTAACGGAGCGTGCGCGGCGGGGCATCTCGTATGCCTTCCAGCAGCCCGTCCGTTTTAAGGGCATCACGGTCAAAGATCTCGTTTCGCTGGCGGCGGGCAGAAAGATCACCGTCGGCGAGGCGTGCACCTATCTTTCGGAAGTCGGGCTTTGCGCGCGCGACTATATCGACCGCGAGGTCAACGCCTCGCTCTCGGGCGGGGAACTCAAACGCATCGAGATCGCGACCGTGCTCGCCCGCGGGACGGCGCTCTCCGTGTTCGACGAGCCGGAAGCGGGCATCGATCTTTGGAGCTTCCAGAACCTCATCTCCGTGTTCGAAAAGATGCATCAAAAGACGCAGGGGAGCATCCTCATCATCTCCCATCAGGAGCGCATCCTGAACATTGCCGATAAGATCGTGGTCATCGCGGGCGGCAGGATCGAAAAGCAGGGCACGCGCGACGAGGTGCTGCCCAACCTGCTCGCGGGGCGGGTGTGCGCCGCGCTGCAAAATTGAACGCGGGCAGCCGCATGCGCGCGTTTCAGATGTTCCCCGGATCGGGAAAGAATGCGTTGACGGAAGGAAAAATCGTATGGACGAACTCGAAAAAATGCTTCTGATGCAGATCGCCGATCTGCACAAGGTGCCGGACGGCGCCTATAACATCCGCAGCAACGGGGCTTCGGAAGGCAGGAAAAGCACGCCGCACATCCGCATCGAAAACAGGACGGACGGCAAGGCGGGCATCGATATCTTTGTCTCGGGCGAGACGAAGGGGGAGAGCGTGCACATCCCCGTCGTCATCACCAAAACAGACTACCGCGAGACGGTGTACAACGATTTTTACGTGGAGGACGGCGCCGACGTGCTCATCATCGCAGGCTGCGGCATCCACAACTGCGGACAGGCGGGCACGGAGCACAGCGGCGTGCACACCTTTCATCTGGGTAAAAACTGCAAGGTGCGCTATGTCGAAAAGCACTATGCGGACGGCGACGGCAGCGGAGAAAAGGTGATGGATCCGCAGACGGTGATGTATCTTGCGGAGGGCGCGCGCATGGAGATGGAGACGACGCAGATCAAAGGCATCGATTCCACCGTGCGCACCACCCGCGCCGTGTTGGAGGCGGGCGCGGATCTTGTCATCCGCGAAAAGATCTATACGCACGGCAGCCAGCTCGCCAAAACAGATTTTGCGGTGCAGCTCAACGGCGACGGCGCGGGGGCGGATATCGTCTCGCGCTCGGTCGCGGCGGGGGATTCCAAACAGGAATTCGAACTCAGGATCGACGGAAACGGCAAGTGCCGCGGGCACAGCGAATGCGACGCCATCATCATGGATAACGCGCACGTGACCGCCGTCCCCGCCTTAGCGGCGAACAACGTGGACGCCGAACTCATCCACGAGGCTGCGATCGGCAAGATCGCGGGCGAACAGCTCTTAAAGCTCATGACGCTCGGGCTCACCGAAGGGGAAGCCGAAGAGCAGATCATCAAAGGATTTTTGAGCTGACGGCTTGAAAATAACAAAAAATCGCCTGCCCCGCGCGTCTGCGGGGCATTTTTTTGCGCTTTTTGCAAGGGCGGCACGTATTTTTCCCCGAATTTTGACCCGCATTTGAAAAAAGCGCGAAATTTTTTCGGCATGATTATTGACAAGCCCCCTCATAAGGCGTATAATGTATCTAACAAAAACTGTATGGAGGAACTCATGAGCAACGAAATCATTCCCGAAAAGAAGCCCTTGACGGATGAGTATCTCAAAAAGATGGATGCGTACTGGCGTGCTGCAAACTATCTCGCCGCCGCGCAGCTCTATATGTTGAGAAACCCTCTCCTTCGCGAGCCCCTTACGCGCGATCAGGTGAAAAAGAAGATCGTCGGTCACTGGGGTACCGTGCCCGGGCAGAACTTTATCTACGTGCATCTCAACCGCGTCATCAAAAAATTTGACCTCGACCTGATCCTTCTCTCCGGTCCCGGTCACGGCGGTAACTTCTTCGTGGCGAACTCCTATCTCGAGGGGGCGTACAGCGAAGTGTATCCCAACGTCTCCGAAGACAAAGAGGGCATGACGAGACTGTGCAAGCAGTTCTCCTTCCCCGGCGGTATCTCTTCGCACGTCGCGCCCGAAACGCCCGGTTCCATCAACGAGGGCGGCGAGCTCGGCTATTCGCTCGCGCACGCGTTCGGCGCGGTGTTCGATAACCCCGATCTGATCGCGGCGACCATCGTTGGCGACGGCGAGGCGGAAACGGGTCCTCTTGCGACCGCATGGCACTCCAATAAGTTCCTCAATCCCGTGACGGACGGCGCCGTGCTGCCCATCATGCACATGAACGGGTTCAAGATCAACAACCCCACGGTGTTCGCGCGTATCTCCAAGGACGAGGTCAAGAGCTTCTTCCACGGCTGCGGCTGGAAGCCTTACTTTGTCGAAGGCGACGAGCCCATGGCGATGCACAAGAAGATGGCGGAAACGCTCGACAAGTGCATCAAAGAGATCAAAGAGATCCAGAGAAAAGCACGCGAAGAGGGCGTGACCGAGCGCCCCGTATGGCCTATGATCGTGCTCCGCACGCCCAAGGGCTGGACGGGCCCCAAGGTCGTCGACGGCAAGCACATCGAAGGCAGCTACCGTGCGCACCAGGTCCCGATCACGATGGACAAGCCCGAGCATCTCGAACTGCTCAAAGAGTGGCTGCTTTCCTATCGTCCCGAGGAGCTCTTCACCGAAGATTACAAGCTCAAACCCGAGCTCAAAGCGCTCGCGCCCACGGGCGATCACCGCATCTCCGCAAATCCTCATACCAACGGCGGTAAACTGTTAAAAGACCTCCGTCTGCCCGACTTCAC
>CALVPW010000062.1 GCA_944354085.1 uncultured Clostridia bacterium
CGCGGCGCGGGATATCATATAGGGAATTGAAAAACGCAGACAAAAAGGAGGGGAAAGGATATGCGGCTCGATCTTCTTTTGATCATCGTCATGTTCGCCGTCGTGCTGGCGCTTTGTTACGCGGCGATCAACTTTTATCTCGTCAGGCGCCTCAAAGAGGGAAACGCGCGCATGCAGGAGATCGCCTCCGCCATCCGCGAGGGCGCGAACGCCTTTCTCCTCTACGAATACCGCATCGTGGCTTGTATCGCCGCGGGCGTTGCCGTGCTTTTGGCGCTCTTTATCGCGTGGGAGGCGGGCGTCGCCTTTTTGCTGGGCGCGCTCATGTCGAGCGCGGCGGGATATGTGGGGATGAAGATCGCCACCTACGCCAACGTGCGCGTCACGCATGCGGCGGACGAGACGCGCGACGTGGGCAAAACGCTCAAAGTCGCCTTCCGCGGCGGGTCTGTGATGGGGCTGTGCGTGGCGGGGTTCGCGCTCTTCGGCATTCTTGTCGTGTACCTTTGCTTCGGGGTGGCGGGCGGCATGTTCGCCGTTGAGGACGGGGACATCCTCGCGCACGTCAATCCCATCACGCAGCAGCGCTACGATCTTTCCATCGTGCTCTCGGGCTATGCGCTGGGATGCAGCGTCATCGCAATGTTCAACCGCGTGGGCGGGGGGATCTACACCAAAGCCGCCGACATGGGGGCGGATCTCGTCGGCAAAACGGAGGCGCATATCCCCGAGGACGATCCGCGCAATCCCGCCGTCATCGCTGACAACGTGGGTGATAACGTGGGCGACGTGGCGGGGCTCGGCGCAGACCTTTTGGAGAGCTATGTGGGCGCGATCATGGCGACCGTCATCCTCGCGCTCGAAGTCTTTTCGCATACGGCGGGATTTACCTCCTTCGTCCTTCTTAAAAAACTCGCCCTGTTCCCCGTGATCTTTGCGGGGATCGGGCTCGTCGGCTGCGTGATCGGCATCGGCGCGCTGCTTATAAGGAAGCGTCTCGGCGATCCGCACCTCGCCCTCGATCTTTCCACGTGGATCGCCGCGGGCGTGGCGCTCGCGGGCGGATGCGTTCTGAGCTTGCTCCTGTTCAGCGGCGAGGGGGAGGAAGAGCTCCGCGCCGCGGGGCAGCGCCTGGGGCCCGTCACGCCGTGGGTGGCAGCCGCCGTCGGCGTGGTCGCAGGTATTTTCATCGGGATGCTCTCCGAATATTATACGAGCGATAAATACGCGCCCACCCGCGGCATCGCCGCGGCGAGCCGCGGCGGACCCGCGCTCACCGTCACAAAAGGGATGGCAACGGGGATGATCTCCTGTCTTCTGCCCGTGCTGTGCCTCGTCGTCGCCATCTTCGCGTGCTTCGCGGTGGGGGGCATGTACGGTGTGGGATGCGGCGCGGCGGGGATGCTCTCCTTCGTCGCGGCGACCGTTTCCGTCGATACGTACGGCCCCATCAGCGATAATGCGGGCGGCATCGCCGAAATGAGCGGGCTGGACGAAGGGGTGCGCGCCGTCACCGATACGCTGGACAGCGTGGGCAACACGACGGCAGCCATCGGCAAGGGGTTTGCCATCGGTTCGGCGGCGCTGGCGACCATGTCGATGATGAGCAGCTATCTGTACGCGGCGGCGGAAGGCGCCATGACCGAACTCGTCTTGAATATCGTGCGCGGCGACGTGCTCGTGGGCGCCATCTTCGGCGCGGCGCTGCCCTTCCTGTTCAGCGGGATGCTCATCAACGCCGTGACCGCTTCTGCCGAAAAGATGGTGCACGAGGTCAGGCGGCAATTCAAGGAGATCCCCGGGCTTTTGGAGGGAACGGGCAAGCCCGATCATAAAAAGTGCATCACCATCGTCTCGCAGGGGGCGCTTAAAAAGATGGTGCTGCCTGCCGTCATCGCCGTCGCCCTGCCCGTCGTGAGCGGGTTCCTGTTGGGCGCGGGATTCGTGGGCGGCATCCTCATCGGCGCAACGCTCACCGCGATCATGCTCGCCGTCTATACGGGCAACGCGGGCGGCGCGTGGGACAACGCCAAAAAATTCGTGGAAAAAGGCGGGCTCGAGGGGGAGGGCAAGGGCTCTCCCGCGCACGACGCCGCCGTGGTGGGCGATACGGTGGGCGACCCCCTCAAAGATACGGTGGGACCTTCGCTGAACATCCTCATCAAGATCATGAGCACCGTGTCGCTCGTATGCGTCGTCGTCTTCCGCAACTGCAACCTTTTGAGCCTCTTCCCGTCGCTCTTCGGAGGGTAAAAGGGGTGGACACACGCGAAAAAACGTGGTATACTGTAATACAAACAAACCGCCAAGGAGGGCGTTATGACCGAGGACGAAACGATCGCAGCGCAGTTTTGTTTTTTGACGGAGCGCGGGTTCGCGTTCGAACGCGATTACAGCAAGGGGACGGATTCCACCTGCACGCAGATCTACCGCTTCAAAAAGGACGCGGCGAATTGGGTGGAGTTCCGCGTCCTCAGCGCGCGGGAACGCAGCGTCGTCGCGTGCATGAACGGCGAAAAAAAGTTCCCATCTCCCTTAAAAAAGCATGCGGCGTTCGTGCGCGGCTGGAAGATGCGCAACCTCTTTTCCAAGCGGCGGAACGATCTTTGGGCGCTGTACGCCGAACTCACCCGCCGCGAACTGCAAACGACGGGGAAGGTATACGGGATAAAAGTATAAAAAAGCGCGCCTGCCGTAAAGAGCGGGCGCGCTTTTTTTTATATCGTCAGACGCCGCGCCGCCAGCGCGCGGGGGAAACGCCCGTCGCCGCGCGGAATTGGCGGATAAAGTGCTCCACGTTCCAATATCCGCACCGTTCGGCGATGCGCGCAACGGGCTCTTTGGTGGCGCGCAAAAGTTCCTCCGCCAGTTCGGTGCGGGCGCGGATGACGTCCGCAAGGAAGGTCGTCCCGAAAAACCGCTTATAAAGCGTGTGAAAATACCCGCAGCTCACGCCCAGCGCGCGGGCGGAGGCGGCGGCGTTCCATGCGGCGGCGGGTTCGCGGAAGATGCGTTCGCGCAGCGCCAAAAAGGAAGCGAAGAGGGGATCGTGCGCGCCCGTTTCGGCGGAGAGCATCTCCAAAAGCGCCGAGGTGAGCGCGCGGATGACCGTCTTCCCGTTGGGGCGGTCTGCAAAGTATTCGTCGCGGATGATGCCGAACAGCGCGTAAAAGCGCCGCTTTTCGTGTAAAGGGATAGGCTCGCCGAAGGGGAAGCCCTCAAAAAGGAGCGGCTCGGGCGAAGAGATGTGCATCCAGCAGTCGGCGTACGGCGCGCCGTCGGCGCGGTAGCTGTGCCGCTGCCCCGGGCGGAAGAGTACCGCCGTGTCGGGCGGGATCTTCTGCCACGCCCCGTCCCGCTCAAAGAGCGACGGCGTTTTTACGAGCAGCAGCAAATAAACGGGGTGTCCGTTTTCGCGCAGGACGCAAAAATCTTTGTCGTGTTCGGCTTCTCCCATCCGCAATACGTCGAGCATCTGATGCCTCCCATGTGAGGATACGTCAATTTTATCGTATCATACACCATTGCGCGCCGCTTGTCAAGACGGTATAATCGTTTTCGTCGGGAGGCGGGAATATGCTGTGGTCGGTCGCGACGGTGTTTTTTTATGCTGCGTCGTCGCTGGGCGATAAGTTCATCGCCGCAAAACTCAAATGCAGCGCGTTCGAATTTTCCTTTTGGGTGGGACTGACGACGGCGGTGTTTTTGTCGCTGCTGCTCCCCCTTATGGGCTGGCGTTTTTCTTTTACGCTCGCCTCGGGCGCGGTGCTCGTTTCGCTCATCGGGCTGAAGATCGTGGAATTTTACACGAGCGCGATGCTTCTCAAACGCGTCTCCGCATACGAACTCAAAGCGTGGCTCAGCCTCAACGTGCCGATCTCCTTTTTTGCCGATCTGATCTTCGGGAAGGCGGCGTGGTTTGCGTGGATCTTGCCGTGCACCGCCGTCCTCGTCGTCGGCGTGACGCTGGTGGCGATGGGGGAAGGGGGCGGAAGGCGTTCGGGCGGCGTTGTCTTCTTGTGCTTTTTGTATATCGCGTCCAA
Source organism: uncultured Clostridia bacterium (assembly GCA_944354085.1). Classification (GTDB taxonomy): domain Bacteria; phylum Bacillota; class Clostridia; order Christensenellales; family Borkfalkiaceae; genus Gallimonas. Next base: position 4,044 of record CALVPW010000062.1, read on the forward strand.
ATTTTTGTACGGCTTTTGCATGAACGCGCTGCCCGCGGGGTGCAATTCCGTTTCCGTGCTCATCCTCGTGATGGTCGGCGTCGTCCTGCTGCAGCTCCCGTTCGTGGATCTTTTTGCATTTTTCCGCAAAAAAGGGCTGGCGGCGGGCGCGCTCACCCGCATCCCCAATGCGGGCGGGCTGCTCACCGAGGCGTTCGCCGCGAGCCAAAGCCTGCTTTTGTACGCTTTGGTGCAGCCCATGCAGCTCGCGCTGCTCTTTTTGACGGCGCTCGTCGGGCGGGAGAAGACGGGGGCATATAAACTGATCGGAACGCTCGTCACGCTCGTCGCCGTATGCGGCGTGACGGTGCTCGTCTATTTTTACGGAGGGAAGTTATGATCAGGACCTTTTGCACGCACCGCGTGCGCCGCACAGAGGAACTCACCTCGTCGCTGTGGACGTTCGCTCCCGTCACGGGCGAACGGGCGGAGGAACGCCGCGTCGCGGTGCCGAGCTGCTGGGAGACCTATCCGGGGTACGAAAATTTCCGCGGCGTTGGGCGGTATACGACGCAGTTTTATACGGAAGGCAACGTGCGCCTCGTCTTCGAGGGGGTGAGCCACACCGCGCGCGTCTTTGTGGACGGGCGGGAAGCCGCCCGCCACTACAACGCCTATACGCCCTTTGCGGCGGTCGTCAAAGGGCTGGCGGCGGGCACGCATACGCTCACGGTCGAGGCGGACAACCGCTTCTCGGCGGAGAGCGCCCTGCACGTGCCCAACGATTACATGTCGTACGGGGGGATCTCCCGGCCCGTCTCGCTCGAACATGTCGGCGACGCGTGGATCGAGCGCGTCCACGTCACACCCGCCTGCAAGGACGGCGTATGGCACGCCCATGTCCGCGTTTTCGTAAAAAGTCTTAAAAACGGGGGCGCCATGTCCGCCTCGGTCACGATCGACGGGCAGACGCTCGCCTTCCCGCCGCGCACCATGTCCGAGGGGGAGACCGTGTTCGAAGGGGACATGGCGTTCGAACATGCCGCGCCGTGGTCGCCCGAGACGCCCGTCTTGTACACGGCGGAGGCGCGGCTTTTGAGGGACGGCGCGGCGGCGGACGATCTTTTTGAGCGCTTCGGCTTCCGCGAGGTGCGCGTGGAAGGGAAAAATATTTTGCTCAACGGCAAAAAGCTCCTCGTCAAAGGGGTGTGCCGCCACGAGGATCATCCGCAGTACGGCTGCGCGCTTCCCTACGAGGCGATGGCGTACGATCTTTTTCTCATCCGCGACCTCGGCGCCAACGCCGTGCGCACCGCGCACTATCCCGACGACGAGCGCTTCCTCGATCTTTGCGACGAGCTCGGCATCCTCGTGTGGGAGGAGAACCACGCGCGCGGGCTCAGCCTCGAACAGATGCAAAACCCCAACTTCGAGGCGCAGGCGGAGGAAGTCATCCGCGAGATGATCGCGGCGCACTACAACCATCCGAGCATCTTCGTGTGGGGCATCCTCAACGAATGCGCGAGCGATACCGCGTACGGCAGGGAATGCTATCAAAAGCAGTTTGCGCTCATCCGCGCGCTCGATCCCTCCCGTCCCCGTTCGTTTGCGAGCTGTAAATTCAAAACAGATCTCTGCTTCGACCTTTGCGATATCGTCTCCTACAACATCTATCCGCTGTGGTATCACGATACCCCGCCCGCAGCGTACGTGCGCGATCTTTACGAATGGGCGCAGACGGCGGGCGGCGCGGGGAAGCCCTTCCTCGTCACCGAGATCGGCGCGGGCGGCATTTACGGATACCGTGCGCCGCATACGCCCAAATGGAGCGAGGAATATCAGGCAAAGGCGCTCAAAGCGCAGCTCGAGGGCGTGCTCTCCTTCGAGGACTGCGCGGGCGTGTATATCTGGCAGTTCTGCGATATCCGCATCAGCGACGAATGGTGGGGCGGCAGGCCGCGCACCATGAACAACAAGGGCATATTCGACGAATACCGCCGTCCAAAACTCTGCCACGCCGTGGTCAAGGAGATCTTTTCCCGCAAATAACATAAAAAACGCCGCCCGCGGGCGGCGTTTCTTCGTCACATGACGACGATATTGCGTTTGGTGAATTCTTCTTTGAGCTCGGGCGGGAAATTCTCGTCGGTGATGAGCACGTCGATATCCTCGATATGCGCAAAGGTGTACGGCATGATCTTGCCGATCTTGGAACTGTCGAGCATCATATAGGTGGCTTTCGCCTTGGCGCGCGCCATTTTCAAAAGATCGGCTTCCACCTGCGACCCGCACGAAAATCCGTTCTCGGGCGTAAACGCCGAGGCGGAGATGATGGCGAGCTCAAAATTCGTATTGTCGAAATACGCTTTGGCGACGGGGGAGGCGGTGGAAAGGTTCTCTTTGAGCACCTGCCCGCCCAGAACGGTCACGCTCAGCTTCTTTTTGCCCGCGAGTTCGATGGCGACCGCCAGCCCGTTGGTGAACACGTGCAGGTTTTTGTCGGGCATCTCCTTGGCAAGATACATCGCCGTGGTGCCGCCGTCCATGAACAGGGAACAGTCTTCGTCGATGAGGCTCGCCGCCTTTTGTGCGATCTCGATCTTCTCGTCGGTGTGGATGGTCGTCTTTTTGGTGTAGGGCTCGCCCGAGACCTTCTGCACTTCCTTGACGGACATGGCGCCGCCGCGCACGCGGATGATGCGCCCTTCCTGTTCGAGCTGGAAAAGGTCCCTCCTGAGCGTCATCTGCGAGACGTTGGGGAAGTGCTCGTCGAGCTGTTCCAGCGTGAGCTTTCCGCGTTTGTCCAAAAGTTCCGCGATCTCTTCGATGCGTTCGCGCTTCATAAAAAATGCCTCCGTATATTTTTTCTCAACCAAATTTCTCCGTATATCATTATAACAAAGATGAAAATTTTTTGCAAGCAAAAAAGCATAAATTTTCAAAAAAAGTTGCAAATATTCTAAAATCGGCGAAAGCGGCGTGTGAAAAACGATACAGACGTGCGCTTTTGAAAAATTTGTTCATTTTGTGACGGAGCGGGGCGGCGGGAGCTTTCACGCAAGAACGCTTGCCTTTTTTAAGGCGGCATGGTACAATACGGCGTATGAAAGAAGACTTTTTAACGGCGCTCGACGAATATTTCTGCGCGCATTATTCCGATTACGTCCGCCTGAGCGCGATCGAGGGTTACGTCATGCCCGAGGTCGTGTACGTGGGGGAGGACGGCAACATCGCCCGCAGGGAATCGGCGTGCATGCGGCTGGACCGCCAAAAGGACCGCGACGCGCTTCTGGCGCGCTTTAAGGCGGGGCTTGCCGATACGCATTTCACCTTTTCGTTCCGCATGCGGTCGCTGCGCGAAAAGTGGCTGGACCTGCGCGATAAGCAGACCTTTTCCAAGCTCCTGCCCGCGGCGCTCGCGCATGCATCGCAGACGGCGGATGCGGCGGGGGCGCGGCTCTCCGTCGAACCGCGTTTTTGGAAGATGATCGTAAAGGGCAAGGTGTATCCCGAAAAGAACACCGTGTTCGCGCTCGCGCTCACGAGCAATCTGCAGCTGCAGGATACCGCCGTGCTGCTGGCGAGCCTCGGGTATTCCTTCCAAAGCGACGACGTGCGCGACGTCGTGGTGCGCTATCTTTTGGAGCAGCGCATCACCAACCCCGCCATGCGCGACGCCTGCCTTGCGGCGTACTGCATCGAAAGCCTGCCCATCCGCCGCGAAAACGCTTGACAATTTTCCCGCGGGCTTGTACAATGATAGCACAAAGGAGGGGACGCGGCCGTACGCGGACGCCGTTCCCTTTATAACACTTTGCCGAGAGCAAAAAAGAGTACTTCTTTGCGGCAGCCACAGAGAGAGGGGCGTTGGGTGAAAGCTCCTTGCGCCAAGGGAAGGAAGGTGCGTTTTGTTCGCCGGAGGCACGGGGCAATGCCCGCGGCAGTCCGCCGTTATCGGACGAACGAGGGGAATTTCCCGAAGTAAAGTGGGACCGCGCAACCAAGCGCCTTTACGCATATGATGTCATATCCGTAAAGGCGTTTTTATTATCGGAAAAAAGGGAGGAAGACGCATGTTTTTTGCAAGATTGCGCAAAGATATCGCCGCGGCGCAAAAGAACGACCCCGCCGCGCGCAACAAATTCGAGATCTGGCTCACCTATTCGGGCGTGCATGCGCTCTCGTGGCACCGCTGGGCAAACTTTTTATACCGCATCCATCTCAAACTTCTCGCCCGCATCACGTCGCAGTTCGCCAAATTTTTGACGGGGATCGAGATCCATCCCGCCGCCAAGATCGCCGCGGGCGTGTTCATCGACCACGGCGCGGGCGTCGTTATCGGCGAGACGGCGGAGGTGGAGGAGGACGTCGTCATCTACCAGGGCGTCACGCTGGGCGGCACGGGCAAGGAAAAGGGCAAGCGCCACCCCACCATCCGCCGCGGCGCGACCATCTCCTGCGGGGCGAAGGTCTTGGGCGGTTTCACCGTGGGCGAAGGCGCGCGCATCGGCGCGGGCGCCGTCGTTTTGAAGGAGGTCCCGCCATACGCCACCGTCGTGGGCGTTCCCGGGCGCGTGGTGCGCATCAACGGCGAAAAGAAGCAGGACCTCATCCCCGAAAAGGACGATCCCATCCTGCGCGAGGTGTGCGCCCTGCGCGAGCGGGTGTACGCCCTCGAAGAACGGCTCGCCGCCGACGAACATGCGGCAGCCCAAGGGGCGGCGCCCGAACGGGGCGCGCGGGAAGAACAAGGAGAACAAGGAGGACGCGATGAAGATCTATAATTCCCTCACGAGGAGAAAGGAGACCTTTGCGCCCATCGAGGCGGGCAAGGTCAAAATGTATGCGTGCGGCATCACCGTTTCGGGCGAGGCGCACATCGGGCACGCCTATCAGGCGATCGTGTACGACGTGTTCCGCAAATTTTTGGAGAAGCTGGGCTATCGGGTGACGTATGCCCGCAACTATACGGACGTGGACGACAAGATCATCGCCCGCTCGCGCGAGACGGGCAT
>CALVPW010000063.1 GCA_944354085.1 uncultured Clostridia bacterium
GCAGGCGTGGGAGAGCGCAGATCACGTTCTTTGCCTAAAAGCCAAAGCGGGCGGGGCAGGTATGAGAGACGTGCAATACAACCCTTTGCTTAAAAAGGTAGAGGCTGCGGGCTGGCATGGGAGAGAGTGGATACAGCCTTTTTCCCAAAAAGGTAAAGGCGGCGGGGCAGGTATGGGAGAGCGCAGATACAACCCTTTGCCCAAAAAGGTAAAGCGGCGGGGCGTAGCCATTGAATATGCGGGCAGGGTAGGGGAGAGCATAAAGTAAGGCGGCGGATCATTCCGATCCGCCGCCCGTTATTTCGTGGCGTTTTTTATCTTACATTCCGCTGATTCCGGAAAGTTCTTTTCGTAGATCGTACTTACACTTTTTCAACCGAAAGCATTTCGTTCTTGTTGGTTGAAACTCCCTGATCTTTGAAAGGAATTTTTCTTTCCCTTTTACGGTCTGCCAAACTTGTTTCTCTTCTCTCGCATTCGATAGGGGAGATCTTTCCTTACTTTTCCTCACCAGAATTCAAAGTTCGGATGCATTTCCTTTTTCGTTTCAAAGTTCTTTTCACTTTTCGTCACCAGAAGTTCAAGTGTCAATTGCTTTGATCGAGATCGGATACTTTGTCGTTTGCGATATCAAACCCACGCAACGAATGGAGTTTTCTCGGTTTTCGCTTTCCCTATTGTTTCCGTACGCGAAACGGTCGTCTGTAGGTGGAATGCGGTTTCGTTTTCCTTAAAAGATCTTCCAAAGAATTTTTCGTTCGACTTTTTCTTTTTCCGCGTCTTCTTTGCTTCGTTGTTTCGTATCGATTTTCATCGACCTACAGATCATACGATCCTTCGAAGTTCATTGGATCTGGAATGGGAAATCGTCTTACGGAAGCGTTCTTTTTCGTCTCTTTTTTGGAGAACTTCCTGTAGCTCACTCCCTTGTTGTGCCTTCATTATAGCATATAATTTTCATCTGTCAATAGTTTTGCTGAAAAAAATTTTAATTTTTTGTAACTTTTTTTCGTCTGTCCCAAAACCGATAAGAAACTGAACAAAAAAGCACGGTAAGGGCAAAAATAAGTCAAAAAGTCTTGGCGTTGTAGCTTTCGAGGAAGCGGTTGATGCGCGGGAAGTCGGACGGTGTGACGATGGAGAGTACCTTTTCGCCGAACACGCCGTTCTCCGTCACGATGACGGCGAGCAGATTTTTGCGCTCTTCGAAGGCGACGAACACCTCGAAGACGGTGGCGTCCTGACTCATGATGCAGTATTTTTCCATCTCCGATTCGTGCACCACGTCGCGGCAGGGCGTCTCTTTGAAGAATTTTTCGAGGTCGTCCCCGGCTTTGACGCGGATCTCGATCTCCGAATACAGCCCGTACGAGTTGATGACGCCCACCATCGTGCCGTGATCGTACACGATGAGCGACTTCTGCCAATTCTCGCGGAACGCCGTCACGGCGGTGAGGATGGGCTTATCGGCAAAGACGGACGCGATCTTTTTGACTTTGATGGCGTCGATGAGGCGGGGCGGGCGGCAGAGCATCGCCTCGATGAATTCGATGTTCTGCACCACCTCGTCGCAGGGGACGGCGATGACCGTCTCGTCCGAGGCGCCCGTCGTGCGGTGGACGATGGCGTTTCTCAGCTTTCCGTAGTCGATGAGCTCGCTCGCATACCGCCGAACGGTGATGTCGAGGTCGGAACACCGCTTTACGAGGTCGGTAAAGTTCGCCGTCGCCTTGGCGTTATATAATAGTTTAAGCTGTGCTTCGATGCGGTTGTAACTTTGCAAAAACCGCGGTGCGTTGGATATATCCATACATCCCTCCTTACAAAAAACATTATAGCATACCTTATATCGTTTTACAAGGGGGATTTGAAAAGAGGCGACGAATTTCGACGCCGTTCGTCGCATCTCGGCACGCTGCGCGCGCCAACTTATAGTATGCTTTTTAAGGATGAGGCGGGAACATGGTCGTCTATATCGAATACGCATTTTTGGAAAACGCGCTGCTCGACGGAACGCTTTTGTATGTGACGCACAAGTGCGTGCGCGCCCGTATCCGCGTATGGCGCTTTTTGTTCGCTGCGGCGCTGGGCGGGGCGGAGGCGGTCGGTTTTCCGCTGCTCCCGCTGCCCGCCGTGGCGGCGTACGCCGTAAAGATCTTGGGCGGCATGCTCTTGTGCGCGGCGTGCGTCCCGTTAAAAAAATGCCTGCCCGCGTGCGCGGCGTTTTTTGCGCTCACCTTCCTGCTTGGCGGGCTCCTGACGGCGGCGTATAGCTTCTTTGGGATAGAAACTGCTGACGGGACTGCGTTTTATGTGGAGCGCGCGCCCGTGGCGCTCATCTTTGGCGGCGCCGCAGCGTTCGTGTGCGCGGCGCTCGCGGCGATCGGCGCGCTCTTTCGCAGCCAAAAGATCCGCCGCGCGAGTTATCCTTGCACGCTCACGGCGGGCGGACGGACGGTGCATTGGACGGGCATCGCGGACAGCGGGAATTTTTTATCCTTCCGCGGGAAGCCCGTATGCGTGATCTCTGCCGTCGGCGCGCTCGCGCTGTGGGGGAAGAGCCCGCCCGCATGCGGCAGGATCGCGGTGTCCACGGTCAACGGAACGCGTACCCGCCCCGTGTTTTGGGTGGAAAAGCTGTGCGTGGGAGACTATTGCGGCGGCGTTTATGTGACGACGGGCGATGTGGGAAAAAATTTTCAGATGATCGTACATACCGATCTGTTGGGGGGAGATCATGAACGTATTTGCGGTGCTCAGGCATTGGCTCAACAAAATAAAAGGGGAAAACGTCGTACATTATTTGTGCGGGAACGAGGCGCTGCCGCTCCCGCTCCCGCCCGAGGAGGAGGCGGAGATGCTCAAAAAGCTCGCGGCGGGGGAGGATGCGGAGACCGTCAAAGCAAAGCTCGTCGAACATAACCTTCGGCTCGTCGTATACATATCGCGCAAGTTCGAAAATACGGGCGTGGATGCGGACGACCTCATCTCCATCGGCACGATCGGGCTCATCAAAGCCATCAATTCTTTCCGCGGCGATAAAAACATCAAACTTGCGACGTATGCCTCGCGCTGCATCGAGAACGAGATCCTCATGTATCTGCGGCGCACGGTGCGCTTAAAGAGCGAAGTCTCCTTCGACGAACCGCTCAACACCGACTTCGAGGGGAACGAGCTGCTGCTTTCGGACGTGCTCGGCACCGACGGCGAGAGCGTGTACGGCGGCGTGGAGGCGCGCGTGGAAAAGGAACTTCTCGCCGAGGCGCTCAAAAAACTTCCCGAACGCGAACGCACCATCATGTATATGCGCTTCGGGCTGGGCGGAAAGGAGGAGATGACGCAAAAAGACGTTGCAGATAAGCTCGGCATCTCGCAAAGCTACATATCCCGTTTGGAAAAAAAGATCATCGAACGGCTGAAAAAGGAGATCTCCAAGCTCGTATGATCGTATGATTTGTCCGCCGCGCGGCATACTGCCCTTGCCTACATATGCGTTTTTGCATCGGGAGGTGAAGTATGCTGCAAAAAGTGAGCATCTGCGGGGTGGATACGACGGGGCTCCCAAAACTCAGCCATCGGGAGAACGAAGCGCTCATGCGGCGGCTCAAAGAAGGCGACCGCGCCGCACGGGATGCGTTCATCATCGGGAACATGCGGCTCGTGCTCTCGCTCGTCAAGCGCTTTTGGGCGAAAAACGCCAACGCCGACGACGTGTTCCAGGCGGGATGCGTGGGGCTCATCAAGGCGATCGACGGCTTCGACCTTTCCTTCAACGTCAAATTTTCGACGTACGCGGTGCCCATGATCCTGGGGGAGATCAAGCGGTATCTGCGGGACGGCAATTCGCTGCGCGTCTCGCGGTCCATCCGCGACAGGGCGTACCGCATCTTAAAGGTGCGGGAAAGCCTCGAAGAGCGCAACGTGGAGGCGACCATCGAGGCGATCGCCCGCGAGATGCAGGTGTGCGAACGGGAGGTCGCTTACGCGCTCGACGCCATTTCCGATCCCGTCTCGCTATACGAGCCCGTTTACAACAAGGCGGGGGATACGCTGCGGCTCGTCGATCAGCTCTTTGACGAATCGCAGAGCGAAGAGATCTGGACGGAACGCGTCGCGCTCAAAGACGCCATTTCGCGCCTCACCGAACGCGAACGCAAGATCTTGCGACTCAGATACTTTGAGGGAAAGACGCAGACGGAGATCTCGGCGGAAGTCGGGATCTCGCAGGCGCAGGTCTCCCGTCTCGAAAAGAACGCCATCGGCGCCATCCGCAAAGAGATCTCGTAAAGGCACCTTTTTGAAAGCGGGCGCATATACTAAAACGTGGAGACGAGTTTTTCCGAATTGCACAGCAAAGAAGTCGTCAACGTGTTGGACGGCAAGCGCCTCGGCAGGGTCTGCGACGTCGTCTTTTCCTATCCCGAAGGACGCGTATCGGGCATCGTCGCGCCCGGGGGAAGGGGGCTGCGGTGGTGGCGCGCGGAGGTCTTTATCGAACTGAGATGCGTCAAAAAGGTCGGCGTCGACGTGGTGCTCGTCGAGCTGCGCACGGCGCCAAAGCCCGCCAAGCGGGGGAAGTGGTGCGCGGGGAAAGAACCGCCGTATGCGCCGCCGCCCGACCGCCGCGATTACGGCGAATACGAATAAAATCACACGATTTCATAGTATTATGTGTGACATACTACTATGAAAAGTATTAAAAATGCAATAAAAAACAGCCCTGTTCCGCGAAAACAGGGCTGTTTTTGTACGATCGTCTGTTATTGCCGATAGCAGTCGCACATCTTGCCGTCGGGCAAAAATCCCGTGTCCGAACACTTGGGGCAGGCGAATTTCGGCGTAAGATCTTCTTCGGAAATATGAAGGCGAAGGAGCGCTTCTTTGCGGCGGCGCTGCGCGTCGAGGATGCGCGCACGGATGGCGGGCAGCGTTTCGGGCGAAAAGACTTCGGCTTTTGCGAGGGCGATCTCGTCTGTTTTGATGTCGCGTTCCGCGCGGGAGAATGCTTCGTCCTTTTGTGCGGCGGCTTTGGTGCGCTCCGCTTGTTCCAAGGCGGCGCTCCGCCGTGCGGCGTACCAACGCTCGCGTTCGCTGCGCGCGTCGGCGCTGATCGCGGCTTCGCTCTTGTATTCGCGCGTTTGCTGCGCCGCGGGGGCGGGGATGGCGGCGGGATCGGCGATGCCTTCCTTTTTCCATGCCGCGAGCAGCTTGTTCATGTAAGGGAGCGGGGAGGATGCGCCCGCGCTGCGTTTCGCCGCCTCCATGATCATCGCGTCCGAAATGTTTTCGCCCTTCCACGCGGCGACCATATCGAGGGCGGCGACCGTCTTTTTGATGACGCCGCAAGCCGCCTGCAGGCGGTTCAGGAGCCTGAGCTGGCTCTCCCGCGCGGCGACGTACGCCTCCACGCTGTCGGGATCGGTGATGCCTGCGCCGTACATCTGTTCGAGCAGCGCGTCCGTCTCCGAAAATCCAAAGGAGAGCTTCATGGCAAGAGAGGCGATCTTTACGATGCTCTCCTCCGAATAGCCGTGCGAAAGCCATTTTTTCACATATTCGTCGGCGTACGGGCGGGGATTTTGCACCTTGATGCCGAGTTTGCGCGCCACCTTAAAGACGAGGGAGGAGGTCTCCTCGCGCGCGGCGAGATATTTGCGCGCTTCGCGTTCTGTTTTGCAGCCCGCTTGGGCGAGCTCTTCCACGAGGATGCCGAGCGTGGCGAGCGAACCTTTTTTGAGCGTCTCCGCGCAGGCGGTCACCGCGCCCGTCTGCATGCCGAGCGCAGACCACTTTTCGAGCAGGGCATAGTCGCTCTCCTGCGGCTTGCGGTAGATGCCGAGCAGGGTATGCAGCGTCAGGAGCTCGCGTTCGCGGGCGTGGAAGTCGGCAAGTTCCGCTTCCACCTGTTCGTATGTATACTTGTGCTCGCGGCACAGCTTTTGCGCTTTGTTGATGACGTGCGCCGCCGAGAGTTTTTCGCCGTCCTTTTTGACGCAGTACTCCGCCACGAGCAGGAACGCCTGCTGTTCCATGGGTTCGTTTTCCAAAAATTCGAGGATGCGCTGCATCTCGTACGGCTTAAAATCCTTTTTGGCGCGCTGCAAGAGTTTGTACAGCTCGCGGTTGAAGGCGGCGTACTTTTCGGGGCGGATGGTTTTGGGTTTGCCGACCGCCGAACTCACGGGCAGATATTCGAGCATGAGGGGGGAGCGGGAGAGGATGCGCACGAGGTCGCACTCCTCCCAAAAGTCAAAGATCTCCAAAAAACGCGGCAGCGGGATGCGGAGCAGCTTTGCGGCGGTCTCCGCGTCAAAATCCCCCGCGCATTGGCAAAGGTACAGCCCGTAAAGGTAGGCGCGCACGGCGTCGCCGTCCGCCTGCGGGAGATATTTCGTGATGAATTGGTTCTCCACGCTCGTGAACATGTTCGCGGTGACTTCTTTGGAAAACGCGGCGAACGACATCGTCCGTTGCCTCCTTAAAAATTCTCGTCTTTCTTCTTTGTATTTTGGCGGAAGGTAAATCCAACGCTTGCTTTTTTTTGCGTTCCGATATATAATAGTATATCATCGGGATATCGTTGGGCGGGATACGCCTCCGTATCCCCAATATTTCACAGTATATCACAGGCGGCGTGAAAACGCAATTTCTTTTTGCCGCCGCGCGGTCATTTTATGAATCTTCTGCACACTTCCGATTGGCACATCGGCAAACGGCTGATGGACCGCGAGCGCCTGCCCGAACAAAAGGCGGTGCTCGAAGAACTCGTCCGCATCGCGGAGGAAGAGGCGGTCGACGTCGTCCTCGTCGCGGGGGACGTGTTCGATACCTTTTTGCCCTCTGCCGAAGCGGAGGAAGTGTTTTTCCGCGCCGTAAAAGCGCTCGCGGGCACGCGGCGCGCCGTGGTGCTCGTGGCGGGCAATCACGACGACGGCGTCCGCCTTTCCGCGTCCGCGCCGCTCGCCGCGGAGGAGGGCATCTATCTTTTCGGCGGCGAAAAGCGTATCCCGCCCGTCGGGGGGAGCCGCGGCGTGCACGCCGTGGAAGCGGGCGAAAACTATCTGCTGCTCGAAAACGAAAAGGGCGAAAAGGTATACGTGAACGCGCTCCCGTATCCCAACGAGGCGCGCCTCAAAGAGGAAAAAACAGACGAAACGTACGCCCAAAAGGTCGCGCGGTGGATCCGCGGCGGCGAAGCGGGCTTAAAGGAAGGCACGCCGTACGTGCTCTTGGCGCACCTGTTCGCCGCGGGCGGCACCGCGGGGGAGAGCGAGCGCGATATCAGCCTCGGCGGGGCGCGCGTCGTCCCCGCAGACGTATTCCCGCGCACGGCGTTCACGGCGCTGGGACATCTGCATAAGCGGCAGAAAATGGGCGAAAACGTCTATTACAGCGGCGCGCCGCTGCAATACGCCTTCGACGAGGCAAATCTTCCCAAGAGCGCGGCGCTCCTCAAAGCGGAGGACGGGCGCGTCAGCCTTGTCAAAGAGATCGCGCTCACCCAAGGCAGGCAGCTCGTCCGTCTGGAAGCGGCGGGCACCGAGCAGGCGCTTTCGCTGCTGCGCCGCTACGAGGGGTGCCTCATCGAACTCACGCTGCACCTTTCGGCGCCGCTCACCGCGCGGGAGACGCTTTCGCTGCGGGATGCGAACGAGGGGCTGGTCTCGCTCGTCGTTAAGACGCGATCTTCCGTCGGCGCGCCCGAGATCGTGCGCAGCGCGCTCTCGCCCGAGGCGCTCTTTTGCGAATACTACAAGTCGCTGTACGGCGAAATGCCGCCCGCCGAACTCAAAGAGGCGTTTTTGTCGCTGTTGGAGGAGAATGCATGAAACCGACGTTCCTCTCCTTTTGCGGCATCAATTCCTTTTCCGAGCGGGCGGAGATCGACTTCGAGGCGCTGCTCTCCTTCGGGATCTTCGGCATCTTCGGGGATACGGGCTCCGGGAAGAGCACCATCCTCGACTGCATCGGGTTCGCGCTCTACGGCAACGTGGGGCGGTCGCGTTCGGGCAGCATCGCCGATATCATCAATTATAACGCCGAGAAAGCCGACGTACAGTTTGAATTCGAGATCTTTTATGCGGGGGAACGCCGCAAATACCGCGTCGAGCGCGAGCTCAAACGCAAGAACGCGGCGCAATCCGCCAAAGTGTTCGAGCGCGACGGGGAGAGCTGGCGCGCCGTTTCGGACGGCGTGCGCGAATCGAACGCGTTTTTGGAGCGCGTCATCGGGCTCGAACAAAAGGATTTTGAAAAGTGCATCGCTCTGCCGCAGGGGGGATTCGCGCAATTCGTGCGCGCCCCGCGGGGGGACAGGCTCAAACTCATCGCACGGCTGTTCGACCTCGAATCGTACGGGGACGGGCTCGTGCGCCGCGCGGGCGCAAAAGTGCAGGCGGCAAAGCAGGCGCTGGAAGTCACGGACGCCCGCCTCGAGCGGTACGCGGCGTTCACGCAGGCGTATCTGGATGAACTGAGCGGCGAAGTCAAAACGCTCACCGCGCAGGAAGCGGCGCAAAAAACGGCGCTTGCCGCCCTCCGTAAAGAGGGGGAGGCGCTCGCCGAACGGGTGCGCCGCCGCAAGGAACGCGACCGCGTCGCGGAGAGGATGCGTGCGCTCGAAGAGGCGTTCGAGGGGATGAAAGCGCTCAGCGGCGAACTCGACCGACTCGACAAAGCCGCCGCGGCGGTGCTTGCCGAGCGCGATCTCCAACGCTGCGCCCTGCGGGCGGCAGAACGCGCCCAAGCCGAACAGGCGGCGGCGCGCGCGCTGCAGCGCGCCGAACAGACGGCGGCGGAGGCCGCCGCATGGGACGCCGAACGGGCGGAGGAAGCCGAGCGCGCGCTTTCCGAACGCGTTGCGCGGGCAAAGGCGCAAGCGCTCGCGCTGGACGAGCTCGCGCGCGCGAACAGGCGGCTGCACGAGATCGAACGCAAGCTGGCGGCGGAGCGGGAAGCCTTCCGCGGTTTTTCGTACGACGAAGAGAAGGCGGCGCTCGATCGGGAGGAAGCGGCGCTGGGGAAGGAAGACCTCGTCGGGTTTTTGGAGACGCACGCGCAGGCGCTTTTCCGCGGAGAATACGCCGCGTTCGTCAAAGAACTGCAAGAACTTGCATCGGCGCATGCGTCCGCCGCGGCGGATATCGCGCCCCTCATCGAAAAATATTCCCGTCTGGCGGCGGGCGGACGGCTCGATCCTTCCGCCCTGCGCGCGGCGATCGAAGAACGCGAAACGCGGAGTGCCGCGCTCGCCGAAAAAAAGCTGGCGCTCGAACAGGCAAAGGGCAGGTTCGATCTGCATTTGCAGATGCTGCGTGAGCTTGCCGCCTCGTATGAGGACGCCAAGGCGCGCATCGGACGGCTGAGCGGCGCGACGGAGACGGAGGAGAAGTGCGAGACGCTCGAAGGGCAGCTTTCCGCCCTGCGCGCGGAACGTGCCCGCAGGACGCGCCAAAAGGAAGAGGCGGCAAAGGCGCTCGCCGAGGCGCGCACGGCTGCGACGAAGGCGGCGGCGGAGGCGAAAGCGGCGGCAGAAGCCAAAGCGGAGGCGGACGCGCGTCTTATGAACGCGCTGGCGGCGGGCGCGTTTTCCGATGCCAAAGAGGCGGAGGCGCTCGCGCAAAAATACGGCGATCCCGCGGCGGCAAAGCAGCGCGTGGAAAAATTCCGCGACGATTGGGCGGCGACGCGCCGCAGGCTGCGCGAGCTGGAAACGGAAGACCTGACCGCGGCGACGGACGAAGCATACGCGGCGCTGCGCGAAAAGCTCGGCGCGGCGGAAGAGGATTACAAGCGGTGTACGGAGACGCTCGCCGTTTGCACGCAGCAGTATGCGAACGCGAAAAAGGGGCTCGAAGAACGGTCTCTGCTCGAAAAGGCGCGCGCCGCACAGGAAAAAGAAGCTGCGCTCGCAGAGCGGTTACGCAAACTGTTAGAGGGCAATAAATTTATGGAGTTCGCGGCGGAGGAGTATTTGCAGACGGTCGCCGCCAACGCGACGCAGCGGCTCTTATCGCTCACGGACGGGCGGTATTCGCTGCACTACGACAAGGGATTTTACGTGGGCGACAATTTCAACGGCGGGCTGCTGCGCGGCGTGTATACGCTCTCTGGCGGGGAGACTTTCCTCGTTTCGCTTTCGCTGGCGCTCGCACTGAGCGCGGAGATCTGCCGCAAGTCGCTTCGGCCCATCGAATTTTTCTTTTTGGACGAGGGGTTCGGCACCCTCGACGAGCACCTCGTCGACGTGGTGATGGACAGCCTCGAAAAACTCAAAAGCGAGCATTTTTCCATCGGTATCATCTCCCACGTGGAGGAACTCAAACATCGGATCGACCGCAAGCTATTGGTGAAAAAAGCCACCGAGCGGCGCGGTTCGCAAATTCTTGCGGAGTGAGGTAAGGTTTTTGGTAAGTACGTTTTTGACGCCCGTGACGTTGTGGAAGGATTTTGACGATTCGCTCCCGCTCGAAGCGGAGGTGCTTTCCGAAGAGCGGAAGGACGGCGCGGTCTTTCGCGAAGTGCGCTTTTTTGGGCGCGCCGTCGCAAAGTCGCGGGTCAGGATCTACGCGCAGTACGCGTTCCCCGACGGCGTAAAAAATTTCCCCGCCGTGCTCGTGCTGTACGAGGCGGGGTATGCGTTCGACGCGGCGTTCGTCCGCCGTTTCGTTTCGCGCGGGTTCGGCGTTCTGAGCGTGGATTATTGCGGCGACAACGGCACGGACCGCTGCACGCAGTACCCGCCCGAGATCGACTATGCCAATTACGTGCGGGCGGGGCGCCACCTCGATTACGCCGAGCCGACCGCACGCGAGACGTGCTGGTACGAATGGGCGGGCGTGGCGCGCTATGCGGCAAAATTTCTTGCCGCGCAGGAGGAAGTCGTCCGTTTCGGGGCGATCGGGCTGCGTTCGGGGGGCGAAGTGCTCTTTAAGATCGCGCCGTACGCGCCGCTCTCGTGCATGATCAGCGTGTGCGCGGCAGGCTGGCGGGCGTACCGCGGGCTGGAAAAGTTTGCGGGCGAACAGCGCGTGTTCGACGAGGAGCGCCACCGCTTTATCGCGGGGCTGGATTCGCAGAGCTATGCGCCCTACATCAAATGCCCCGTGCTCCTTCTTTCCGCCGTCAACGATACCAAACACGATTACGACCGCGTGTACGATACCTTCCGTCTCCTCGATCCCGCGCTCGAAAAAGCCTTTTTGTATTCCGCGCACGGGAACGGGCTCATCGGGACGCACTCGCTCGCGGATATCGATCTTTTCCTCGACAAATACCTCAAAAATCATTCGGTGTTCATCAGCGCGCCCGTCTCCGTCAGCGTGGAGGAGGATGCGGCGGGCGACCTCGTCGTCAAAGCCGCCTTCGACGTGCAGGGCGAGATCGTGAGCTGCGGCATCTTTTATACGGAAAAGATCACGGGCTCCCGCGCGCGCGACTGGACGCGCGTTCTGGGCTCGGCGGCAGATCTGAAAGACAACGTTGGCACCTTCCCGCTCGGCATCTACGAAGGATGCCGCCGCGCACTCGTGTACGCGTTCGCCAACTACTCCAACAATTTTTCCGTCACCTCCAAGATCTGCGAGGTGGTCATCGACAAGCCGTATAAAAACGCCTGCCTCAAAAGCCGCGTCCTGTACGCTTCGGGGCGGGACGGCACCAACGGCGTGGCGGGGTTCCGCCACCGTGCGCGTTCGATGGCGAACTGCTTCTCGGACAGCGCGGGGACGGACGTGAAACTCCTCCCCGGATACGGCGGGATCCTCGGCGCCACGGCGGAGGCGGGGCTCGTCTCCTACCGCGTGAGCGAACCGCGCTACGCCTCGCCCGAGGGGGCTGCGCTTCGTCTCGACGCATACGCCGCCGCGGACGCGCGCCTCAAAGTCACGTTCTATAAGGACGCCAACGAGGAACACGGTTACAGCGCCGAAGCGTCGGTCGCGGGCGGCGGAAAGTGGAAATCTCTCCTCTTTGAGCCCGCCGACTTCAAATCTGAAACGGGGCAGCACCTCGAAGACTTTTCTGACGTCATCTCCGTCGTCTTTATCGGCAGCGGGGAAGTCATCATCAACAATATCGTATGGATCTGAAGCAACTTGTGCTCGGCGCCGTCGTCGAGACAAAAAAACAACATCCCTGCGGCGGGAAGCTGTGGGAGATCGTCCGCACGGGCGCCGATTACAAGATCAAGTGCCTCACCTGCGGGAGGGTGGTCATGCTCACGCCCGACGAACTGCTGCACCGCGTCAGGCGGGTGACGGAGGGCGGAACGTGAATCGGCCTCTTTTGGACGGACAGCCGCGCAGGCGGAGCGCGCTTACGATCGCGCTCGGTATTTTGCTGGCGCTCGCGTGCCTGTTTTTGCTTGCCAACGTGCTGCTCACCACGTTTACCTATGCGGTCGCCGTGGACGGCACGTCCATGGAAAATACCGTCCGCGACGGCGACGTCGTATATGCGCTGCGTTCGTTCACGGCGCGCCGCGGCGACGTCGTCATCATCGACGTAAAGGACGATCCCGCCTTTCACGAGGGGGGCAGGAAGACGGATACCATCATCAAACGCCTGATCGCCGTCGAAGGGGACGGGGTAAAGTGCGAGGGCGGCGTCGTCTACCTCAAACGGGACGGCGGCGGATGGGAAGCGCTCAAAGAAGGATATACCAAAGGCAGAACGCCCGATTTCAAGGAAGTGACGGTGGGGGAAGGCGAGATCTTTTTCCTCGGCGATCACCGCAGCGTCAGCCTCGATTCGTCAGAAGTGGGGACGCGGGCGTATTCGGACATCATCGGGGTCGTGCCCGCGTGGGCGATCTCGGTCAAGGCGATCACGACGGGGTGGGAAAATTTCCGCGCCGCCGTTCGAGAGATATTTGAATAGAAGGATACAGGAGGAAACTTATGTTACGACTTACGGCAGACAGCACCTGCGATCTTGGCGAGAGCATCCAAAAACGCGGCATCGGGATCAAGCCGCTCACCGTCATTTTGGGCGGGACGGCGTATTCCGACGGGGTGGACATCGTCCCGCAGGATATCTTCAAATATGTGGAAGAGACGGCGCAGCTCCCCAAAACGGCGGCGCCGAGCATCGCGGATTACGAGGACTTTTTCCGTCCTTATGCGGAAGCGGGGGATACCGTCATCCATTTTTCCATCTCGTCCAAGGCGTCGTCGTCCTATTCGTATGCGGCGGCTGCGGCAAGATCCTTCGGCGGAAAAGTCTTCGTCGTGGACAGCAAAGGGCTCTCGACGGGGCAGGGGCTCGTCATCCTGTATGCGGCGGACCTGCGCGATAAAGGGGCTTCCGCAGAGGAGATCGTCGCGGCGTGCGAGCAGATCCGCGGCAAAGTCAATACTTCCTTCGTGCCCGATAAGCTCGAATATCTGTACAAGGGCGGGCGCTGCTCGCGCATGGCGCTGTACGGCGCAAATCTTTTGAAGATCCATCCGCTCATCGAGATGGAGGACGGACAGCTCGTCGCGGGCAAAAAGTACCGCGGCAACATGGAAAAGTGCATCGCACAGTACGTGAGCGACCTTGCGGTGAAGTATCCCGCATACGATAAGACGCGCTGCTTCATCACGCACAGCTGCGCGGACGAGAGCGTCATCGAGACGGCGCGCCAAAAGGTAAAAGAGCTCTTCGCCTTTGACGAAGTGCTCGAAACGGTCGCGGGCTCGGTGATCACGGGGCATTGCGGCAGGAACACGCTCGGCGTGCTTTTTATCGCAAAATAAGCATTTTCACACGCTTTTTTGCCTGCGGGGCTTGCTTTTTCCGCATGCAGACGGTATAATACTCTATGGATATTTTGCCGCGCGGTGCGCGGCGGAGAGGTCTTATGACGCTTTTGTATCGTGACGCCGATCTCTGGGATGCTTACGCCCAGCGGCGGCGGCTCTTTCTCGGGCTCTATCTTGCGACGGCGCTGTATCTTGCGGGCTTTGTGGCGCTGCTCGTCTACTTCGTCATGCTTCCGTACGCCGATCCCAACGGCACGTGGGCGACGGCGCTCGCATGCGTTTTGACGGCGCTTTATATCGTCTTCCTGTTCCCGTACGTTGGGATCTGCCTCAGGCGTTCCTGCGCCTATTACAAGATGCTCCGCTTTGTCTCCGTCGGGCTCAAAGAGTACATGACGGCGCCCTTTGCGGGGGTGGAGGATTGGACGACGGTGGACGGCGTCGACGTGAACGTGGCGACCTTCCGCGTGCACAACCACAAGCGCGACGAGGATATGATCCGTCAGATCTACGTGGACGGGGAAAAGGAGTTCCCGCCCTTCGAGGAAGGGCAGTCCGTGCGCGTCGTTTCGCAGGGGAATTTGCTCATCTCGTACGAGATCTTGGCATGAGCGCCCGTACGCCCGCTTGCGGGCAGTCACAGTTCGTTTAACATTTTTTTATACAGGAGAAGCATATGCGAGCAGTCGTTACGGTGTCCGGGTCTGACAGGCGCGGCATCATTGCAAAGGTCAGCGGTTTTTTATACGCGCATGACGTGAACATCGAGGATATTTCCCAGACCATTTTGGGCGATCAGTTCGCCATGATCATGATGGTGGACACTTCGGAGAGCAAGGAAGATTTTTCCGCGCTCGCTTCGGGGCTGGAAACGCTGGGCAAAGAGATCGGCATGAGCGTCCGCTTACAGCATGCGGATATCTTTGACGCCATGCACAACATCTGAGCGGAGAGGGGTATGTTCAATCAGTCTGACGTTCTCGAAACCATCGATATGATCGAGAAGGAGCATCTGGATATCCGCACCGTCACGATGGGGATCTCCCTGCTGCCCTGCATCCGCGCCACTGCCAAAGAGACGGCGCAGGCGGTGTACGACCGCGTGACGGGGCGCGCCGAACGCCTCGTCAAAACGGCGAGCGAGCTCTCGCGCGAGTACGGCATCCCCATCGTCAACAAACGCGTTTCCGTGACGCCCGTTTCTCTTGTCACGGCGGCGTTCCCCGAAAAGAGCCCGCTCGTGGGGCAGGCGCTCGACCGCGCCGCCCGCGAACTCGGCATCGACTTTTTGGGGGGATATTCCGCGCTCGTGCACAAGGGCACGGCGGATTACGAAGAAGTCTTTATAAAGACCATCCCCGAGGTGCTCGCCGCGACGGAGCGGCTGTGTTCGTCCGTCAATGTCGGTTCGAGCAAATCGGGCATCAATATGGATGCCGTCCGCCAGATGGGCGAGATCGTCTTAAAGACGGCTGCGCTCACGGCGGAAAACGACGGGCTGGGCTGCGCCAAACTCGTCGTCTTCTGCAACGCGGTGGAGGATAACCCGTTCATGGCGGGTGCGTTCCACGGCGTGGGTGAGGCGGATACCGTCATCAACGTCGGCGTTTCGGGCCCCGGCGTCGTACAGCACGCCTTAAAATTTATTCCCGAAGCCGACCTGACCGATGCGGCGGAGCTCATCAAGCGCACGGCGTTCAAGATCACCCGTGCGGGGCAGCTCATCGCCAAAGAGGCGGCAAAGCGGCTGAACGCGCGCTTCGGCATCGTCGATCTCTCGCTTGCGCCCACGCCCGCACGCGGCGATTCGGTGGCGCACATCCTCGAAGAGCTCGGGCTGGAAGTCGTCGGCTGCCACGGCACCACGGCTGCGCTCGCCATGCTCAACGACGCCGTGAAAAAAGGCGGCGTGATGGCGTCCTCCCGCGTGGGCGGGCTTTCGGGCGCGTTCATCCCCGTCTCCGAGGATATCGGCATGATCGAATCGGCTTCGGCGGGCAAGATCTCCATCGAAAAACTCGAGGCGATGACCTGCGTCTGTTCGGTGGGGCTGGATATGATCGCCATCCCGGGCGATACGCCCGCTTCCACGATCTCCGCCATCATCGCGGACGAAGCCGCCATCGGCATGGTGAACAACAAAACGACGGCGGTGCGCGTCATTCCCGCCCCCGGGAAAAAAGTGGGGGACGAGGTCAGCTTCGGCGGGCTCTTGGGAAGGGCGCCCGTCATGCCCGTGCACACGGGCGACGCGGGCAAATTTATCCGCCGCGGCGGGCTCATCCCCGCGCCCATCCACAGCTTTAAAAATTAAGGAGGAGCGATCCATATGGAACGTAAGGAAGTACAAACGCAATACCGTTGGAAGACGGAGGATATTTTCGAAAGCGACGAGGCGTGGGAGGCGGCGTTCGCCGCCCTCGAAACGCTGCCCGACGTGGCTTCATACCGCGGAAAACTTTGCGACGCGGAGCACGTCGCCGCCTATTTTGCCCTGACGGATGCGTACGAGATCAAACTCATGCGCGCGTATCTTTACGCCTTTTTGAAGCATGACGAGGACGTGCGCGTGACAAAGTACAATTCGTACGTTGCAAAAATGATGGGGCTCATGACGAAGTACGGCGCGGAAACTTCCTTCGCCGTGCCCGAGCTCACCGCGCTGCCCGAAGCGCAGCTCGTCGCCATCGCGAACGACGCGCGCCTCAAAGATTACGACTATTCCCTTCAACGCCTGATCGCGCGCAAGAAGTACGTGCTCTCCGAGAAGGAGGAGCTCATCCTCGCGCAGACCGCAGAGCCCATGAGCGTGGCGGGAGACGTCTTCGATATGCTCGACGACGCCGAGCTCGATCTCCCTTATATGATGTATCAGGGCAAGCGCACCCGTCTTTCGCACGGGCTGTACTCCGTGATCATGAGCGGGAACGACCGCAAGGCGCGTGCCACGGCGTTCAAAAAGTATTACGCGGCGTACGAAAAGATCATCAACACGCTCGCGACCACCTACTACGGCAACGTCAAAAAGGATATCTTCTATAAGAACGTGCGCGGGTACGAGAGCTGCCTCGATGCGGCGATCTTCGAAGAGGACGTCACGCGCGACGTGTACGAGAACCTCGTTTCCGCCGTCGACGAATATTCGCCCGTCATGCACCGCTATATGCAGGTGCGCAAAAAGACGCTCGGGCTGGACGAGATGCACATGTACGATCTGGCCATCCCGCTCGTGGAGAACGCGGAGCTGCGTCTTTCCTTTGAGGAGGCGTTCGAACTCGTATTAAAGGGGCTTTCGCCGCTCGGCGAAGACTACGCGGCACTCCTCAAAAAGGGGCGCGACGAGCGCTGGATCGACGTTTGCGAGACGGAGGGCAAGCGGGGCGGCGCGTATTCCATCGGCATTTACGGCAACCACCCGTACGTGCTCCTCAACTATCAGCCCACCACGCACGACGTGTTCACCATCGCGCACGAGATGGGGCACGCGCTGCATTCTTATTTCTCCAACGGCAGCCAGCCGTATGCCAAGGCGGATTATAAGATCTTTGTGGCGGAGGTCGCCAGCACCGTCAACGAGGTGCTCTTGCTCAAATATCTGCTTCGCACGACGGAAGATAAGAAGCTCAAAAAGTATCTTTTGAACTACTTTATGGATATGATCCGCACCACGCTCTTCCGTCAGACGCAGTTCGCCTGCTTCGAGGAGGAGGCGCACGCGATGGCGGAGCGCGGCGAGCCGCTCAACAAGGACAATCTTTCGGCGCTCTATTATTCGCTCAATCAAAAATATTACGGGACGGAGGCGCTCACGCACGATAAGCAGATCGCCATCGAATGGGCGCGCATCCCGCACTTCTACCGCTCTTTCTACGTGTACAAATACGCGACGGGCATCACGGCTGCGATCGCCATCGCGGGCAAGATCTTGTCCGAAGGCGCGCCCGCCGTGGAGAGGTATTTCAACTTCCTCAAAGGCGGCTGCTCCGCCGATCCCGTCTCGCTGCTGCAGGGCGCGGGGGCGGATCTCACCAAAAAGGAGACGTTTGCCGCCGCCATGCACGAATTCGAAGCGGCGCTCAACGAATTTGAATCGCTCGAAGATTAAACGCTTGGGAAAAAAGGTATGCCGAACAATCAGATGCCGCACAATTTAGAGGCGGAATCCGCCGTATTGGGGTGTATCCTCATCGACGGGGACGTGCAGGCGGAGCTTTTGGAGACGCTGCGCGAGGAGGATTTCTATCAGGAATCCAACCGCCTCGTCCTTGCCGCCATGAAAAAGGTGTACGCCGCGCGCAAGCCCGTGGATATCGTCACGCTGACGGATATGCTCGAACGCGACGGCACGCTCGAACACGCGGGCGGGTTGGTGCGCATCACCGAGCTTGCCGAAGTCACGCCTTCTGCGGCAAATTATAAACAGTACTTTGAGATCGTCCGCCGCGACGCCGTGCGCCGTGCGCTCATCCGTGCCGCCAAGGGCATCATCGAGGTGAGCACGGAGGGTTCGGGCGCGCAGGAAGCGGTCGCCTATGCCGAAAAACAGATCTACGATATCTCCAAACAGGAGGACAACAGCCAGCTCGCGGGGCTCGCGGACGGCGCCGTCATCCACGAAGTTTTGGGGAAATTCGAGGAGATCCAGTCAGATCCCAATGCCTACCGCGGGATGGAGACGGGTTTTAAGCACCTCGACCGCATCACCAACGGTTTGCAGCGCTCCGACCTCATCGTCATTGCGGCGCGCCCCGGTATGGGCAAGACGTCGCTCGCCATGAACATCGTCGAAAATATCTGCCTCGTCAAGGGCAGGACGGCGGCGGTGTTCTCCCTCGAAATGCCGCGCGTTCAGATCGTGCAGCGTCTGTTGTGCGCGCACGCGGGCGTGAGCATGGAAAAGGCGCTTTCGGGAAAACTCGCGCAAAAAGAGTGGAAAAACCTCATGATCGCGAGCGACAGGCTGCAAAAGAGCAACCTTTATATCGACGATTCCTCCCGCATCACGCCTGCGCAGATCCTCTCCAAATGCCGCCGTCTTTCGGCGGCGACGGGCAGCCTCGATCTCGTCATGATCGACTATATCCAGCTCATGGGGGGGACGGAAGGCAGCAAGGGCGGCGGCTCGTTCGAGAACCGTCAGCAGGAGATCGCCTCCATCACGCGCGATCTCAAGATCATGGCAAAAGAGCTCAACGTGCCCGTCATCGCGCTTTCGCAGCTGAGGCGTATCCAGACCAAGGAGCCGCAGCTTTCCGACCTGCGCGAATCGGGCGCGATCGAGCAGGACGCCGATATCGTTATGTTCATCAACCGCCCCGACGTGACCGCCACGGCAGAAGAGCTCGCCAAAAAGACGGTCGTCAAGGGCGCGGCGGAACTCATCCTCGCCAAGCACCGCAACGGTGCGCTCGGCAGGATCCAGCTCCGCTTCCTCGGCGAATGCACCAAGTTCGTCGACGTGGACGAGCAGGATCTTCCCCAGGAGGAGCCGCAGCACTATACCCCCCCGCCCGAAGGTTACGAGGCGGAGGACGTCTTCCCGGGATACGAGGATACGGGGATCCCCGAATGAAGACGCGCATCCTTCCCGTCAGCGAAGCGTCGCTTGCCGAGGCAAAAGAGCTCATTGCCGCGGGCGAAGTCGTCGCGTTCCACACCGAAACGGTATACGGGCTGGGCGCGGACGCCCGCAATGACGCGGCGGTCAAAAAGATCTTCGCCTTAAAGGGGCGCCCCGCGGACAATCCGCTCATCGCCCACGTACATGCGGGATACGATATCTCTGCGCTCGTGGAGATCCCGCCTTACGCGTACGCGCTGCAAAAAGCCTTTTTGCCTGGACCGCTCACCATGGTCTATCCCTCCAAGGGGAAGGTGAGCCCGTACGTTTCCTGCGGGCTTTGTACGCTCTCCGTCCGCGTGCCGTCGTCGCCCGCCGCACAGGCGTTCCTGCGCGCCGTCGATGTGCCGATCGCCGCGCCGAGCGCCAACCGTTCCAAACACGTCTCGCCCGTCACGGCGCAGCACGTATTCGACGATTTTGCGGGAGATATCCCGCTCATCCTTGACGGCGGACCTTCTTCGGGCGGGATCGAGAGCACTGTTTTGGACTGCACGGGAGAATATCCGCAGATCCTGCGCGCGGGGCTCGTCACGCGGGAGATGATCGCAGCCGTCGTCGGGCAGTGCGGCGTGTATCGGATGCACGCGGGCGAAAAGCCCAAAAGCCCCGGGATGGCGTACAAACATTATGCGCCAGGCTGCCGCACGGCGTTCTTCGCCGCAGACGACGTATCGTCCGCCCGCCGCTGTTACGGAAAGGAAGCGGGGCAGGGAGGCGCGCCGTATATCATGGCGGAACACGCCGTGTGCGCCTTGCTCGACGGATACGAGCGCCTGGATCTGGGGGCGACCCCTGCGGAGATGGCGGCAAACCTTTATAAGCTCCTGCGCGAAGGGGAGCGCAAAGCGACGCTGCTCATCGGCATCGAACCGCGCGAAAAGGGCGGCGTGATGGACGGCGTCCGCAACCGTCTGCTGCGCGCATTCGGACAGAGCGAGGACACGCATGAAGCATAAGAAGATCGTATTCGTCTGCACGGGCAACACCTGCCGTTCTCCGATGGCGGAAGCGGCGCTCAAAGCCGCGCTCAAACAGCGCAAGATCCGCTGGTACACCGTCCTGTCGGCGGGGCTGCGGGCGGCGGACGGGGCACCCATGTCCGCCAACAGCCGCATCGTCCTGCAAGAGGCGGGGATCCCCGCTGCAGAAGATTTCAAGGCGCGTCGGCTGACGCAAAAGCTCGTCGGGGAAGCGTACGCCGTCGTATGCATGACGCGGGAACAGGCGGCGCAGCTGCATGCGCCCAACGTGACGAGCATGTACGCGCTCACGGGCAGGGAGATCCCCGACCCGTTCGGGCAGGACGTCGGCGTGTACCGCGCCACGCTCCGAACACTTTTGGAATGTATGCCCGCAGTCATCCGCGGGCTGCAGATACAATGAATTTTTAGGGGGACAATGTGATGAAAATTGCGATCGCATGCGATCACGGCGGGCTTGCGCTCAAAAACGCCGTGGCGGAATGGCTGAACAAGAGCGGGTACGAAGTCGTCGATTTCGGGACGAACACCTTCTTTTCTTGCGACTATCCCGATTTCGGGGTGAAGGCGGCGGAGGCAGTCGCGAGCGGGGCGTGCGCATTCGGCGTCGTCGTGTGCACGACGGGCATCGGCATCTCCATCGTCGCGAACAAGGTGAAAGGGGTGCGCTGCGCGCTGTGTTCAGAGCCGCTCTCCGCAAAGATGACCCGTCTTCACAACGACGCCAATGTTCTGGCGCTCGGCGGCGGGATGATCGGCGTCAACCTCGGGCTGGAGATCGTGAAGACCTTCCTCGAAACGCCTTTCTCCGAGGAGGCGAAGCACATCCGCCGCATCGAGAAGATCGCCGAGATCGAAAACAAGTATATGAAGTAAGATGAATAAGGCGCTCAAAGATAAGATCGTAGAATCGCTCACATCCATCCTGCCCATCGCGCTCATCGTGCTCGTTTTGAGCGTGGCGTTCGTCCCGCTCCAAGCGGGGACGTTCGTGCTCTTTTTGGTCGGCGTCGTGCTCCTCATCGTGGGGCTCGGCTGCTTTATGCTGGGCGCGGATATGTCGATGCTCGTCATCGGCGAGAAGATCGGCGCGACGATGACGCATTCGCGCAAGATCTGGCTGATCGCGCTGCTCTCCTTTGTGATCGGTATCATCGTCACGATCGCAGAGCCCGATCTGCAGATCCTTGCCGAACAGGTGCCCGCCATTGCGGAACGCACGCCGCTCGGCAACTATCTTCTCATCCTGACGGTGGCGCTCGGCGTGGGCATTTTCCTCATGATCGGCATGCTCCGCATCGTGTTCCGTATCCCGCTGCACTTTTTGCTGATGGCGTTTTACGTGGTCGCGTTCGTTTTGAGCATCTTCGTTTCGCCCGATTTTTGGGCGGTCTCCTTTGATTCGGGCGGGGTGACGACGGGCCCCATGACGGTGCCGTTCATCATGTCGCTCGGCGTCGGCGTCGCGTCCATCCGCAGCGGCAAAGGGAGCAAGAACGACTCCTTCGGCCTTGTCGCGCTTTCCAGCGTCGGACCCATCATCGCCGTTCTGACGCTCGGCATCATCTTCCGCATCAGCGACGTGGAATACGTGCTCGAACCCGTCGGCAGCATCGAGGATACCCGCGGCGTCTTCTTCGAATATCTGCACGGCTTCGGCGATTACGCGCAGGAGGTCGCCATCGCTTTGGCGCCCATCCTTGCCTTTTTCATCCTGTTTCAGGTGGTTTCCAGGGCGTTCCGTAAGCGTCAGCTCGTGCGCATCCTCGTCGGATTCGTCTATACGTTCGTGGGGCTCACCGTGTTCCTTTCGGGTGCGAACGTCGGGTTCATGCCCGTCGGCCGCGCCGTGGGACAGGGGCTCGCTTCGCTGTGGGGTGGATGGCTGCTCATTCCCGTGGGGATGGTCATCGGCTATTTCG
>CALVPW010000064.1 GCA_944354085.1 uncultured Clostridia bacterium
CTCAAAAAGAGCGTGCGCGGGTTTTTTTGTTTGACGCGCGCGGCGATGGCGGCAATGTCGTTCACGGCGCCCGTCTCGTTGTTGACGTGCACGACGGAAACGAGGCTCGTCTTTTCGTCCACGAGCGACAAAAGCGCATCCGTATCCACGCGCCCGTCCGATAAGACAGGCGCAAAACGCGGTTCCACGCCGCGATTTTTGAGCGCTTTATAGCTTTCGTAAACTGCGGCGTGCTCCCCTGCCGTCGTGACGGCGTTCCCCCGTTTTGCGGCGGAGAAGATCGCCTGATCGTCCGCTTCCGTCCCGCAGGACGTGAACGTGAGATCGAAGAGCGCGGGATCCGCGACACGTTCCAGCAAAAAGGCGCGCGCCTTTGAAAGCATACGCGAAACTTCCGCGCCGCCGTGATAGCGCGCGGAAGGATTAAAGTACGCTTCGCTCAAATAGATGCCCGCCGCTTCCACGGCTCGCGCCGAAGGGCGCGTGGTGGCGGCGTTATCGAGATAGATCATTGCGGTTGAAACTTATTTCTTCCCGCCGCGAATACGAGATATTCCAGCATTTCCTTACGGCATTCGAGGATATACAGCGTCTTTTCGATGGAGGAAGAATAATGGATATAGATAAAAATCTTGCCTTCGGCAGGTTCGCGGTTTGGCGTCATGTACTTGGGCTTTTTGCCGTGCAGTCCCGCTTCGAGCCGCTCATAGGAGTTGCTCCCCTCGTAACCGATCTGCAGCATCTGATCGGCTTTGAGCGTAACGAGGTACTTGCGCGATTTGCCGTTGAAGACTTTGGTGATGCGCAGCTCGTCCTCGACGAACGTGTAGTCGTAGCTCACGTTATAGCGGCGTTTGAGCTTCCGGAAGAGGAAGAAAAACCCGACAAAAAGGAGCATGGGCACGATCCATAAAATAAGCGACAGCCACGCTTTTTTGCTGATCATCCCGGGGATGAAGCTCAGCGAAAAGAAGACGAAAAAGGCAACGATCGCGAGACAGACGATGCTCGTGATATGAAAGACCTTGTACATCCGCTGCTCGTGCCGCATATCGGCACAGACCGCGCTCTCCTCGTACAGAGCGGAACGGGGCATCAGAACTCCACCGTCCCTTCGTAGATCTTTTCTACATTGCCCGTGAGCGTCACGGAACCGTCCTCGGAAGAATACCGCACGATAAGATCGCCGCCTTTGAGTTTGACGGTGATATCGGTATCCGCCTTGCACAGCCCGTTGAGGACGCAGGCGACGGCTGCCGCCGCAGCGCCCGTACCGCACGCCCACGTTTCGCCGTTGCCGCGCTCCCAAACGCGCATCTTCACCGTGCTCTCGTTGACGACGCGGATAAATTCCACGTTGGTCTTAGCGGGGAAATACTCGCTGTTTTCGATGCGCGGACCGAGCGTTGCAACGGGCACGTCGTCCACTTTATCGCAGAATACGACGCAGTGCGGGTTGCCGAGATTGACGAGCGTCACATGATAGGTGGTGCCGTCGATCTCCATGGGCTGATTGACGACGCTGTCCCCCTTCCATACGGACGGGATACACTCGCCGCGCAGCTCCGCCGTGCCGAGGTCGACGCTCGCCGAGGTGACGACGCCGCCAAAGGAGTACACTTTGACTTCCTTGACGCCGCTGAGCGACTCGATGGTCATCGCCGTCTTTTTGACGATACCCTTCTCGTACAAATACTTCGCAACGCAGCGGATGGCGTTGCCCGCGATCTGCCCTTCCGAGCCGTCCTGATTGAAGATGCGCATCTTGGCGTCCGCCACTTCCGAACGCTCGATGAGCACGATCCCGTCGCCGCCGATGCCGTAGTGGCGATCGACGAAGTTGATGGCGAGCGATTCGGGACAGGTGATCTTCCCGTCGAGGTCTTCAAAATAGATATAGTCGTTGCCGCACGACTGCATCTTGGTGAACTGCAATTCGAGCTTTTTGGTGCGCAGGGCGTTGATATCGACGAGCTCGGTGTTGTACTCCGTGAACTTGCTGGCGATGCTGTCGCACAGGGCGTTCGCCGTATCCAGCGAGGTGAGCACCGTGATGCCCAAAAGGATGGCGTGGTGATGCAGTTCGATATAGTCGTTGATGGAATCGACGTCCGTCTTGCCCGTATAAATGATGTAGCCGATCTTCCCCTCGTCCATGAGCTTGGAGACCTGCTTGGTGGCTTTGAGCCTGTCGACCACGGTCACGTCGATGCCGAGTTCGGAGATGACTTTCGCCGTGCCCGCCGTCGCGTACAGGTTGCAGCCGAGATCGGCAAACTTTTTGGCGATGGAGACGATCTCGAACTTGTCCTGATCGTTGACGGTGAAGTACACGCCCACGGGATTGTCCTTGGTCGGATGATGCATCTTGAATCCCGCCGAGACGAGCCCTTTGAAAAGCGCTTCCTCGATGGTCTTGCCGATGCCGAGAACTTCGCCCGTCGACTTCATTTCGGGACCGAGCTGCGAGTTGACGTCGTTGAGTTTTTCAAAGCTGAATACGGGCACCTTGACGGCGACGTACGGCGAATTGGGATAAAGCCCCGTACCGAAACCAAGTTTTTTGAGCTTTGCGCCCGCCATGATCTTGGTCGCGAGCTCCACCATGGGCACGCCCGTCACCTTGGAGATGTACGGGATGGTACGCGAGGCGCGCGGGTTGACCTCGATCACATACAGCTGGTTCTGATAGATGAGGTACTGGATGTTGATGAGCCCCTTCGTCTTTAAGGAGAGCGCGAGCTTGGTGGAGATATCCACGATCTTTTCGAGCATCGCATCGCTCAGATGATAGGGCGGGTATACGGCGATGGAGTCGCCCGAGTGCACGCCCGCACGTTCGATGTGCTGCATGATCCCCGGGATGAGCACGTCCGTCCCGTCGCAGATGGCGTCCACTTCGAGCTCGCTGCCCATCAGGTACTTATCGCACAGCACGGGGTTTTCGATGTGCTGGGCGAGGATAACGTCCATATACCGCGAGATATCGTTCTCCGTAAAGGCGATGGTCATGTTCTGACCGCCGATGACGTACGAAGGACGCAGCAGCACGGGATATCCGAGCGTTTCGGCGGCGTGGATCGCCTCCTCCTTGGTCATGACGGTGAGCCCCTTCGGGCGGGCGATATGGAATTTTTCCAAAAGCTCGTCGAAGCGCTCCCTGTCCTCCGCCATATCGACGGAATCGGCGCTCGTGCCGAGGATGCGCACGCCCTGCTTATCGAGATATCCGCACAGCTTGATCGCCGTCTGCCCGCCGAAGGTGATGACGACGCCGTACGGCTTCTCCACGTCGATGACGTTCTGCACGTCCTCGGGCGTGAGCGGCTCAAAGTACAGCCTGTCCGCCGTGTCGAAGTCCGTCGAAACGGTCTCGGGGTTGTTGTTGATGATGACGACCTCGTATCCGAGCTCTTTGAGCGTCCAAACGCAGTGCACCGAGGAATAATCGAATTCAATGCCCTGCCCGATGCGGATGGGACCCGAACCGATAACGATGATGCGCTTTTTGGTGCTGTTTTTGACGAAAGGCAGCGCCTCGTTGTGATCGTATTCGTCGTACGTCGAATAGAAATACGGCGTCTGCGCGGCGAACTCCGCGGCGCAGGTATCCACCATCTTAAAGACGGCGCGGCGGTGCATGGGCAGCTTGTCGCCCGAAAGACGCGCAAGCGCTTTATCGGGATAACCGATGCGTTTGCCTTCCAGATACATCCCGCGGGAAAGACGCTTGCCCGCGATCGCCTGCTCGTACTTGACGAGGTTATAGAGCTTGTTCAAGAACCAGCGGTCGATCATGGTGATCGCATAGATCTCGTCCACGGAAATACCGTGATGGAGCGCCGCAAACACCGCAAAAAGACGCTCGTCCGTCGTCTTGTGCAGCTCCTCGCGCAGCTCTTCCGCCGTCATATCCACGAACTTGGGATGATTGAGGGTATCGAGGGAGATCTCCGCCCCGCGGACGGCTTTCATGATCGCCTGCTCAAACGAGGTGCCGATCGCCATGACCTCGCCCGTCGCCTTCATGCGCGAACCGAGCGTACGCTTTGCATACAGGAATTTATCAAACGGCCACTTGGGAAGTTTGACGACGACGTAGTCGATCGCAGGCTCGAAGCAGGCATACGTTTTGCCCGTCACGTCGTTGCGGATCTCGTCGAGCGTGTAGCCGAGCGCGATCTTGGTCGCGACCTTTGCGATCGGGTACCCCGTCGCCTTACTTGCGAGCGCCGAAGAGCGCGAAACGCGGGGATTGACTTCGATGACGGCGTATTCGAAGCTCTCGGGATGCAGCGCGAACTGGCAGTTGCAGCCGCCTTCGATCCCGAGCTCGGTGATGATATTGAGCGACGCCGTGCGCAGCATCTGATATTCTTTATCGGAGAGCGTCAGGCAGGGCGCAACGACGATGGAGTCGCCCGTGTGCACGCCGACGGGATCGAAGTTCTCCATCGAGCAGACGGTGATCACGTTGCCCGCGCTGTCGCGCAGCACTTCGAACTCGATCTCCTTCCAGCCGCCGATATACTTTTCGATGAGCACCTGCGTGATGGGCGAGAGCATGAGCCCGTTGTGGGAGATGAGGCGCAGCTCCTCCTCGTCGTACGCGACGCCGCCGCCCGCACCGCCCAGCGTGAATGCGGGGCGCACGATCACGGGATAGCCGAGCTTATCGGCAATGGCGACGCACTCGTCCACCGTGTAAGCGATGTCCGAAGGGACGACGGGCTGGCCGATCTTTTCCATCGTCTCCTTAAAGAGCTCTCTGTCCTCCGCGCGGTCGATGGCATCGAGCTTGGTACCGATGAGTTTGACGCCCCACTCGTCCAAAAATCCCTCTTTGGCGAGTTTGCAGCCCATCGTGAGCCCCGTCTGTCCGCCCAGCGAGGCGAGCAGCGAATCGGGACGCTCCTTGATGATGATACGCTTTAAGCTGTCGATCGTGAGCGGTTCCAGATAGATCTCGTCTGCCAGCATCTTATCCGTCATGATGGTCGCGGGGTTGGAGTTGCACAGGACCACGTTGACGCCCGCATCCTTCAGAACGCGGCACGCCTGCGCGCCCGCATAGTCGAATTCCGCTGCCTGCCCGATGACGATGGGACCGGAGCCGATGACCAGAACTTTTTTGATGTCACTTCTCTTCGGCATTTTCGTTCTCCTTTTTCATGTTCTCGATAAAGCGGTCAAACAGGAAGTTTGCATCGTGCGGGCCGCCGCATGCTTCGGGGTGGAACTGCACGGTGAACGCGTTGACGGCGGGATATTCCACGCCTTCGCAGGTACCGTCGTTGGCGTTGACGAAGGTGACGCTTCCCACATCTTTGACCGAATCGCTCACGACCTCATAGCCGTGATTTTGCGAGGAGATGAACACCTTCCCCGTTTTGACGTCCTTTACGGGCTGATTGGCGCCGCGGTGGCCGTACTTCATCTTACGCGTCTGCCCGCCCATGGCGAGCGCAAAGAGCTGATGCCCCAGACAGATGCCGAGGATGGGTTTTTTCCCGATGAGTTTGCGGATGTTCTCGACGACTTCGACGTTCTCCGCAGGATCGCCGGGACCGTTGGTGAGCATGATGCCGTCGGGATGATATGCGAGCGCCTCCTCCGCCGTGCAGGTGGCGGGCACTTCGATCACGCGGCAGCCGCGCTTTACGAGCTCGCGCACGATGTTCTGCTTGGCGCCGAAATCGTACAAAACGACGCGGGGTCCCCCCTCTTCGCCCGATTCGCGCACTTTACCCGAGGAAACGGCTTTGACCGCATCCTTCACGCGGTACGCTTTGAGCGCGGTAAGATCGGTGAGCGGACGGAAGGTGATCGCCGCGTTCATGACGCCCGCCTCGCGCACGATGCGCGTGAGTTCGCGCGTATCCACGCCGTACACGGCGGGGATGCCCTGCTCTTTCAAAAAGGCTTCGAGCGTCATTTCGCAGCGGAAGTTGGAGGGCGCGTCGCACTTCTCACGGACGACGTACGCCGTGAGCCAGCACTTTTTGCTCTCCTTATCCGAGAGGATGATGCCGTAGTTGCCGATGAGCGGGAACGTCTGCGTGACGATCTGCCCGTAGTAGCTCGGATCGGTGAGCGTCTCGATATACCCCGTCATACCCGTGGTGAAGACGAGCTCGCCGATGACCTCGCGGTCGGCGCCGAAGGAATACCCTTCGAACACCTTGCCGTTTTCCAGCGTGAGATAGACTTTTTTGTTCATACGTTTTTCGCGTTCTCCTTCCGCGTTATTTCAAAAGTTTGCACAGGACTGCCTTTTGGGCGTGCAGGCGGTTTTCCGCTTCCTCGAAGATCTCGTCGGCATGCGCTTCGAACACGTCTGCCGTGATCTCTTCCCCGCGGTGCGCGGGCAGGCAGTGCAGCACCATCGCATCTTTGTGCGCTACCTCCATGAGCGCCGCGTTCACCTGATAGTCCTTGAACGCCGCCGCGCGCTTGGCTTTTTCCTCCTCCTGCCCCATCGAAGCCCAAACGTCGGTATACACCACGTCGGCGTCCTTGGCGGCGGCGAACACGTCGTCCGTCACCGTCACCGAACCGTTCTCCTTTGCCCACTTTGTGAGCGCCGCATCGGGCTCGTAGCCCTTGGGGCAGGCGATCGAAAAGGTCATGCCCGTTTTCACCGCGCCCACCATCAAAGAGTTTGCCATATTGTTGCCGTCGCCGATAAAGCAGAGTTTGAGTTCCTTAAAGTTCCCTTTCTTCTCGCGGATGGTCATAAGATCGGCGAGCACCTGGCAGGGGTGGCAGTAATCGGTGAGCCCGTTGATCACGGGGATGGTGCCGTATTTTGCGAGGTCTTCCACTTCCTGCTGGGCGAAGGTGCGGATCATGATGGCGTCGAGATAGCGCGAAAGCACGCGCGCCGTGTCCTCGACGGGTTCGCCGCGCCCGATCTGCAAGTCGCGGTTGGACAAAAAGAGCGCATAGCCGCCAAGTTCGTACATCCCCACCTCGAACGAGACGCGGGTACGGGTGGAAGATTTTTGGAAGATCATTCCGAGTTTTTTGCCTTTGAGATATTCTTGCGGCACGCCGTGCTTGCGCTCGTATTTGAGCTGGTCGGCGAGGTTGAGGACGGATAAAATATCCTCCCGCGAAAGATCGGCAAGTTTGAGCAAATGCTTCATTTGAGTACCTCCTTCAAAACGGACAATCCTTCGTCCATCTCTGTTTTCGTGATCGTGAGCGGCGGCACGAGGCGCACGCGCTCGTGCGCGGTGAGGACGAGCAGCCCGCGTTCCAGACATTTCGCCGCCACCTCTTTGGCGTTTTTATCGATCTCCAGCCCGATCATGAGCCCCAATCCCGTGACGGCTCTCACCCCGTCGAATGCTTTGAGTTTGGCGCGCATGTAATCCGCCTTCCCCTGCACTTCGAGCAAAAATTCGTCGGTCAGGCGGCTCACCACGTTGACGGCGCCCGCGCAGCACACGGGATTGCCCCCGAAGGTGGAGCCGTGATCGCCCGCCTGCAGCACGTGTTCCGTCTTCTCAAAGAAAAGACATGCGCCGATGGGCAGACCTCCGCCCAACCCCTTCGCCGTGGTGACGATATCGGGGCGGATCCCGTAATGTTCGTACGCGTACAGCTTTCCCGTCCTGCCGTTGCCGCTCTGCACCTCGTCGCAAATGAGCAGGATATCCTTTTCTTTGCAGTAGGCTTCGAGCGCGGTGACGAAGGGTTTGGGGAGCGCGTTCACGCCGCTCTCGCCCTGCACGCACTCGATGATGACGGCGCAGGTCTCCTCCCCCGCCGCGCGGCGGATGCTCTCCATGTCCGCATCGGCGCTCGCGACTTCGGGCACGAAGGGCGAGAACCAGCGGTGGAACGCGTCCTGTCCCGTTGCCGAGAGCGTGAACAGCGTTCTGCCGTGGAAGCTCCCTTTTAAGGAGAGGATGCGCGCGCGTTTTCCTTCGCCGTACTTCATGGCGGCGTACTTGCGCGCCGCCTTTAAGGCGCATTCGTTGGCTTCCGCGCCCGAATTGGCAAAGAACACTCTCTTGGCGCCCGACCTCGTGCAAAGAAGTTCGGCGAGCCTGCTCTGCGGTTCGGCATAATAATAGTTGCAGATATGCTGCACTTTGCCGAGCTGTTCGATGACCGCCGCCTTCCAGCTCTCGTCGTTGACGCCGAAGATGTTGGTGGCGATCCCCGCGCCGAAGTCGATATATTCTCTCCCCTCCGTATCGACGAGCGTGGCGTTTTTGCCGCCCGCGATGGCGATGGGAAAATAGGAATATGTTTCGGCATGATAAGCGCGGTCAAGTTGTCGTATCTGAGAAAAATCCATGGCAAATTCCCGAAATCGTAAAAAGGACTGATAAAAATCAGTCTCCTTTTACAAACATTGTCCCCAGACCTTCGTCCGAGAGCAACTCCAACAAAATAGAATGTTTGACCCTGCCGTCCGTGATGAACACGCGGTTCACGCCGTTGCGGATGGCGTCGCGGCAGCATTGTACTTTGGGGATCATCCCCCCCGAAATGATGCCCTCTTTGATGAGCGAAGGCACATCGGAAACGTAAACTTTTTTAATGAGCGAAGAAGCGTCCCCCGCCTTTTCCAGGAGACCGCGCACGTCCGTCATCAAAATGAGGCTTTCGGCTTTGAGCGCGCCCGCCAGCGCGGACGCAGCCGTATCGGCATTGACGTTGTAGATATTGCCGTCGCGGTCGAACCCGACGGTGGAAACGACGGGCAGATATCCCGCGTTCAGGCATGCATGGATGAGATCGGTATCCACCCGATCGATCTTGCCGACGAACCCGAGCTCTTCGCTCTCCTTGGAACATTCGAGCAGGTTCCCGTCGATGCCCGAAAGCCCCACCGCCTTGGCGCCGAGCGATCCGAGCATATGCACGAGCTCTTTGTTGACCTTGCCCGCAAGCACCATGCGCACGACTTCCGCCGTCTCCGCATCCGTATAGCGGAGCCCGCCCACAAAACGCGAAGGGATGCCCATGCGCGCGAGCGTCTGCGAGATCTC
>CALVPW010000065.1 GCA_944354085.1 uncultured Clostridia bacterium
GCTCATGCGCCTTTCCGAGGAGAGCGGCATCCCCGTCAAGATCCGCATGTGCGATACGATGGGCTTCGGCGTGTCTTTCCCCGGGACTTCGCTCCCGCGCAGCGTGCAGGGCATCGTGTACGGTTTGCATCACTATGCGGGCGTCCCGCACGCGATGCTGGAATGGCACGGGCACAACGATTTTTATAAGGTCGTCTCCAACGCCTCCACGGCGTGGCTGTACGGCGCCTCCGCCGTCAACTGCTCGCTGCTCGGCATCGGCGAGCGCACGGGCAACTGCCCGCTCGAAGCGATGGCGGTGGAGTATGCGGGATTCCGCGGGACGATGGACGGGATGGATTTTACCGCCATCACCGAGATCGCCGACTACTTCGAAAAGGAGATCAACTACAACATCCCGCCCAAAACGCCTTTTGTGGGGCGCGCGTTCAATTCCACCCGTGCGGGCATCCATGCCGACGGGCTGCTCAAAGACGAGGAGATCTACAACATCTTCGATACGGCAAAGATCCTCAACCGTCCCGCACGCGTTTCCGTGAACAAAACGAGCGGGCTCGCGGGCATCGCGTTCTGGATCAACGACTATTATAAACTTCCCGAAGAGCACAAGATCGCCAAGACGGACGATCTCGTCGTCAAAATGAAGGAGCGCATCGACGCGGAGTACGAAGAGGGGCGCAACAGCTCGTTCGGCGACGACGAGCTCGTCAATCTCATCTACGCCATCGATTCGCACCGCATCCGCGAACTCGAAGCCTTCGCGCAGTAACGACACGTTCCGCCATCTTTTTTACGCCGTACCCCCGCGGGCGCGGCGTAAATTTTTTTGGGGTCTTGACAAGGCGCGGCGCAAAGGGGTATAATAGAGGCGGTGATCAAAGATCACGGGAGGTAACGATATGGGAAACAATTCCAATTGGAAACAAAAACTTTCGTCGGTGTTCGATATCATCGGGGAGATCCTTGCCGTTTTGTACGTGCTGCTGTTCGCGCTGCTGCTCATCGATGCGCAGTGGCCCTTCCTCAGCAATGTCGAAGGGCTCAAAGAGATCTTCCAAACGATCATGATCTACGGCGGGTTCGTCATTGCGGGGATCGTCGGCATCGAGGCGATGATCAAGCACAATCTCATTTTTTTCCTCGTGTTTGCCGTCATTTTGGCGGTGTGCGTCATCTTCCTGTTC
Source organism: uncultured Clostridia bacterium (assembly GCA_944354085.1). Classification (GTDB taxonomy): domain Bacteria; phylum Bacillota; class Clostridia; order Christensenellales; family Borkfalkiaceae; genus Gallimonas. Next base: position 1,185 of record CALVPW010000065.1, read on the forward strand.
TTCCCCGATACGTACACCAACCTGCTCGGCTTTTTGCCCAAGGAATGAACGACGCCCTGCCCGTGCGGCAGGGTTTTTTCGTGCTTGCAATTTTTATAAAAATATGATAGGATAAAAGCATCCAGGACAAAAGAGGGGGAACGTATGCGGTCGGATAAGGTCAGGATCGTTCTGCGTTATTTGTGGGCAGCCGTGCTGCCCGTGATCGTCTCGGGCATCGTGCGGGCGCTGGCGATCTATATCTTCGTCACGCCCAACGATTTTGCGCCGGGCGGCGTCAACGGCGTTGCCGTTTTGTTGGAGGAGGGGACGGGCTGGAACTCGGGTATCTTCCTCATCATGCTCAACGTGCCGCTCTTTTTTGTGGCGTTCTTTTTGCTCGGGAAGTACGGCGCGGTCATCTCCACGCTCTCCATGCTGCTCACTTCGGGGCTTTTGATCGTGTTCGATTATATCCCCGCGATGCAGTATCTTTGCTATCAGCCGCAGTCCAATCATATTTTGGCTGCCATCGCGGGCGGTGTCCTGCTCGGCGCGGCGCTCGCCATCATGCTCAAAAGCTGCGGGACGAGCGGCGGCACGACGGTGCTCGCCTCCCTCGTCAATAAAAAATTCCGCAATCTGAGCGTGAGCGGCATGACCGCCGTGTTCGACGCCGTCGTGGTGTTCGCTTCCTTCTTCGTGTACAACCGCGGCATGGGCTTTACCGATAAGCTCGAGCCCGTGCTGCTCGCGCTCGTCTCGCTGTTCGTCACGAGCAAGGTATGCGACGTCATCCTGCAAGGCTTCAAAGCGGCGTACCGCTTCGAGATCGTCACCAACCATCCCGAGGAGATCTCCGCCGAGATCATGCAGCGGCTGCACCACGGCGTGACCGAGATCAACGCCACGGGCATGTACTCGCACGAGGACCGCGCCCTGCTCGTCTGTATCATCCGCAAGCGCCAGATCGGCGAGCTGCAGCGCATCTTAAAGCAGTATCCCGAAACGTTCGCCTCCTTTACGCCCGCTTCGGAAGTGTACGGGAAGTTCTTAAAGTAAGCGCCGTCATAATTCGTCAAAATTCGGCATAACATATACCGTTGCGTCCCGCGGGGCGGGCGCGTGGGGGAAGTATGCCGGAACAATTTACTTCGATCGCGGAACGGGCGGCGGCGGAAGCGCGCTATATCCTGCGGACGGGATGTACCGTCCGCGCGTGTGCGGCGCATTTCGGCGTGAGCAAGTCGACGGTGCATAAGGACGTTGCCGAGCGGCTCAGGCGCGTCGACAAAGCGCTCTTCGAGGCGGTGGGCGTGGTGCTCGGCGTGCATCTGCGCGAACGCCATCTGCGCGGCGGCGACGCGACGCGCCGCATGTACGCCGCGCGGCGCAGGGCGCGCCTCGGCGGCAAAGAAGATTGACGAGGAGATGCGGAAAATGCAAGATTTCCGCATTTTTTCATGTGCGTTGCCTTGTCAGTCGGCTGCGATTGTGGTATAATCATTGTGGTATCATAAACGAAAGAGACAAGATCATGGCAAAATTACTCGGGATCGACGTCGGATCAACGACGGTCAAGGTATGTGTGCTCGGCGAGACGGGAGAGATCCTCTATTCCTCGTACGTGCGTCATTATTCACGCGTCAAGCAGTGCGTTCTGGGCGAACTCGAAAAGATCCGCCCGCTTTCGGATACGTTCAAGACGTGCATCACGGGCTCGGCGGGGCTGGGCATCGCGCAGCGCGGCAAGATCGCCTTCGTGCAGGAGGTGCAGGCGGCGTACGGCGCCATCCGCAAGCTGTATCCCGATACGGATGCGGCGGTGGAGCTGGGCGGGGAGGACGCCAAGATCATCTTCGTCACGGGCGGCACGGAGCAGCGCATGAACGGCAGCTGCGCGGGCGGCACGGGCGCGTTCATCGACCAGATGGCGACGCTGCTCGATCTTTCCGTGGAGGAGATGGACGCCCTTGCGCTCAAAGCCGAGCGGGTGTATCCCATCGCTTCGCGCTGCGGCGTGTTTGCAAAGTCGGATATCCAGCCGCTTTTGAACCAAGGGGCGAGCAAGGCGGATATCGCCGCTTCCATCTTTCAGGCAGTCGTCGATCAGACGGTCTCGGGGCTCGCGCAGGGACGCAGGATCAAGGGGAAGGTGCTCTTCCTCGGCGGTCCGCTCTTCTTTTTGAAGGCGCTGAGAAAGGCGTTCAAACAGACGCTGGGGCTGGACGACGCGCATGCCGTTTTCCCCGATACCGCGCCCTGCTTTATATCGATCGGCGCGGCGATGTATGCTTCGGAGAGCGAGGAAGAGACGCTCGCAGAGCTCGAAGAGCGCCTTTTGGCGGTTTCGGACGGCGAAAACATCACCGTGGGGGAGCCGCTCTTCCGCTCGCAGGAAGAATACAGCGACTTTATCGCCCGCCACATGCGCAGCGATCTGGAATTTGAGAACGTCCTCACCTATCGCGGCGACGCGTCCCTCGGGATCGATTCGGGCTCGACGACGACCAAACTCATGCTCATCACGCCCGACTGCAAGATCTTGTATTCGCATTATCAGACGAACAACGGACAGCCGCTCGATATCGTCGTGCAGCGCATCCGCGAGATCTATTCGCTCATCGGCGACCGCATCGTCATCCGCGGCGCGTGCGTCACGGGCTACGGCGAGGACATGATGCGCGCCGCTTTGAAGATCGATTTCGGCGTGGTGGAGACGATGGCGCACTTCAAAGCCGCGCTGCACTTTAATCCCGACGTCGATTTCATCATCGATATCGGCGGGCAGGACATCAAGTGTTTCAAAGTCAAGAACCGCGCCATCGATTCCATCATGCTCAACGAGGCGTGCTCTTCGGGCTGCGGTTCCTTCATCCAGACGTTTGCAAAAGCCATGGGGATGGAGATCGAGGAATTTTCCCGTCTCGGCTTGTTCGCCAAACACCCCGTGGAGCTGGGTTCGCGCTGCACGGTGTTCATGAACAGCTCCGTCAAACAGGCGCAAAAGGAGGGGGCGAGCGTGGAGGATATCTCCGCGGGGCTCTCTTCTTCCATCGTCAAGAACGCCATCTATAAAGTCATCCGCGCCCGCACGCCCGACGAGCTCGGGCAGCACATCGTGGTGCAGGGCGGCACCTTTTTGAACGACGCGGTGCTGCGCTCGTTCGAGAAGGAGACGGGCAAGGAAGTCGTCCGTCCCGCCATCGCGGGGCTGATGGGCGCCTTCGGCGCGGCGCTGTACGCCAAGGAAAACACCGCCCGCGACACGCTTTTGAGCTCGCTCGTTTCCGAGGCGGAGCTCGCCGCGTTCTCGTACTCGTCGCGTTCGGTCATCTGCAAGGGCTGCACCTCGCACTGCAACGTCAACGTGCTCACATTCTCGGACGGGCGGCGGTTCATCTCGGGCAACAAGTGCGAACGGGGCGCGGGGCTTCCCAAGCCCAAGGACGAGCCGAACATCTACGCGTTCAAATACGAAAAGCTGCTCTCTCTGCCCAACGCGTCCTTTGCGGGGGAGCGTGGCACGGTGGGGCTCCCGCTGCAGCTTCTCATGTACGAGCAGCTCCCGCTTTGGACGACCTTTTTTGAGACGTGCGGCTTTCGGGTCGTGCTCTCCGAAAAGAGTTCGCGCGCGCTCTACTTCCGCGGGCAGCACACGGTGGCTTCGGATACGGCGTGCTATCCCGCAAAACTCATGCACGGGCACATCGAATCCCTCCTCGACCGCGGCGTGGACTTCATCTTTTACCCTTGCGAGAGCTACAATCTCGACGAGCACGATTCCGTCAATCACTACAACTGCCCCGTGGTGGCGTACTATCCCGAGCTTTTGAAAGCCAACAACGAGCGCCTGAACGACGGGAACCTCGTCATGCCGTACATCGATCCCAACAGCGAGGGGACGACGGTGCGGGCGCTGCACCGCGTGCTCAAAAAGTACAAGCTCTCCGCTTCGCTCATCCGCCGCGCCTACCGCGCCGGGCTCGAACGCATGCAGGCGTTCCACGCGCTCATCGTCGAGGAAGGGCGCAAGATCCTTTCCCGCGCCGACCGCGAGGGCAAGCAGGTCATCGTGCTGGCGGGAAGACCCTATCATACCGATCCCGAGATCAATCACGGCATCGATAAGCTCCTCAATTCGCTGGGGCTCGCCGTCCTTTCGGAGGACGCCGTCTTCGAAGAGGGGAATTTCGTCAAAGTCAACGTTCTCAACCAGTGGACGTATCACGCGCGCCTTTACAGGGCGGCTGAGTTCGTCACCCGCCGCAAAAACGCCAATCTGGTGCAGCTCGTCTCCTTCGGCTGCGGCATCGACGCCATCACCACCGACGAAGTGCGCGCCATTTTGGAAAACAGCGGGAAACTGTATACGCAGATCAAGATCGACGAGATCAACAATCTCGGCGTCGTCAAGATCAGACTGCGGTCGCTGCTCGCCGCCATCGAAGAACAGCAGAGGAAACAATGAAAGCGCTCCCCGAAAGGCCTACCGTCGATTTCAGCGAAAAATTCCCCGTCTTCACGCCCGAGATGAAGGCGACGCATACCATCCTCATCCCCGATATGCTCCCGTGGCACTTCGATCTTCTGGTGCACGTGATGCGCCGCGCGGGATATAAGGTGGAGGTGCTGCACAACGAGGGGCGCGCCGTCATCGACGAGGGGCTCAAACACGTCCATAACGATACCTGCTATCCCGCGCTGTGCGTGATCGGGCAGTATCTCGACGCCTTAAAGAGCGGAAAATACGATCCCGAACATACCGCGGTGCTCATCACGCAGTCGGGCGGCGGCTGCCGCGCCAGCAACTATATCCCGCTCATCCGCAAGGCGCTCAAAGCGGAATTCCCGCACGTGCCCGTGCTTTCGCTCAACTTTTCGGGGCTGGAAAAGGGCAATTCGCTGCAGCTTTCCGTCAAGGAGTTCATTCAGCTCGCCTACGCCATCTTTTACGGCGATCTCGTGATGACCTGTTACAATCAGACCAAACCGTACGAACGGGAGGAGGGGGCTGCTGCGGGTGCGCGCGTTTTTTGCGTGGAAGCGCTCAAAAAAGCGCTCGACGCCGGCTCGTATAAAAAGCTCAAGCGGTGCGCGCGTCTCGTGCTCGAGACCTTTGCCGCCGTGCCTGTGGACAGGGTGCCAAAGGTGAAGGTGGGCATCGTGGGGGAGATCTACGTCAAATACTCTCCGCTCGGCAATTCTCATCTCGAAGACTTCCTGCTCTCGGAGGGATGTGAGCCCGTCGTGCCCGCGCTCATGGACTTTATTTTGTATTGCGTCATCAATACCGTCAATGACGCAAAATTTTACGGAAAAAAGCGGGGGACGGCGCTCGCCTTCCGCATCGTTTACAATTGGCTGTACGGCAAGCAGAAGGCGATCATCCGCCTCATGAAGGCGCAGGGAAGATTCGAGCCGCTGCATGACTTTGAACATCTGCGCAAATGTGCGGATAAGGTCATCAACCAAGGGGTGAAGATGGGCGAAGGCTGGCTCATCCCCGCCGAAATGGCTGCGCTCGCCGAAACGGGAACGGATAACATCGTCTGCGCCCAACCCTTCGGCTGCCTGCCCAATCATATCGCGGGCAAAGGGGCGGTGCGCGCCCTCAAACAGCTGTATGCGGACGAAAATATCGTGCCCGTCGATTACGACCCTTCGGCGACGCGCGTCAATCAGGAGAACCGCATCAAACTCATGCTCGCCACCGCGCGGGAAAATCTCAGGCAGAAAGGGGGCAAGGCATGACGGAGGAACGCGCCGTTGCCGACTTCTTTCAGGGGAGCGCGCGCACGCTGTGGATCGTCGCACTCGTTCTCTCCGCCGTCGTTGCGGCGGCAGGGTTTTCGCTCGCCATCCTTCTCCCGCCGCGCGGGGAGGATATCGCGCTGAACATCCTGCTCGGCGTCTTTGGGACGATGGGGGCGGCGGTGCTCGTCGTTTGCCTTGCTACGCTCAAACTCCGCACGTCCAAATGGGTCGCCGACGCGGCGGGCGTCTCCTACCACTGTCTGGGCAGGAAGCGGACGACGCTTTTGTGGAAGGAGATGAAGGAGGCAGGCTATCTCAAATTCTCCGTGCCGCAAAAGGGGCGGGCGGCGTACTATCTGTATTGGTCGGCGGAGGCGCTCTCTTCGCGGCGCGCCTTGAAGGGCGGCGAAACGACAGAGCCAAAACGCTGCATCGGAAGGTATAACGCAAAGGGCGCAAAGATCGTTTTGTATCCGCTTGCCGCATACGCGCCCCAAGAGGATGCGCTCAGCGCAGGGACGCGGGAGCATTTCCCGCATCCCATGAAGCATCCCGAACTTTTGCAGCGCGCCCAAGAGGCGGCGGAGCGTCCCGTATGAGCGGGGCGTTTTTTTATATCAAAAAAAACCGCAGATATACGTCTGCGGAAAATACAAAGGAAAAACCCCACACGTCGGCGCATAGCGGACGGACCATTCGGCACGACATACAGGGTTTGCTGGTGGGGACGACAGAACTCGAATCTGTGACCTCTTGCATGTCAAGCAAGCGCTCTAACCAA